>JAQBUS010000238.1 GCA_027623875.1 Pseudomonadota bacterium | reverse complement strand
CTTACCTTTACCCATTCTAACCTCAGTAGGCTTTGATGATACAGGGAGATCTGGGAATATCCTGATCCAAACACGGCCCTGTCTCTTCATATGGCGGGTCATAGCTCTACGAGCTGCTTCTATCTGACGTGCAGTAATTCTCTCTGGTTGGGTGGCTTTTAACCCATAAGTCCCAAAAGACAGCATAGTACCGCCTTTTGCTTCACCGTGAATCCGGCCTTTATGAGCTTTTCGAAATTTCGTACGCTTTGGTTGTAACATAGCTTATTCTCCCCTACCGACGGCCACTTGGACGACCGCTTGAGCCACGAGGCGCCGGGCCATCCTGGAGTTCCTGCAATTTACGATCTCGAGCTGAAGGATCATGCTCCATAATTTCACCCTTAAAGATCCACACTTTTATTCCAATAATTCCATATGCTGTCATTGCCTCTACAGCAGCATAGTCGATGTCTGCTCGCAGGGTATGAAGAGGCACTCGCCCCTCACGATACCACTCAGTACGTGCTATTTCCGCTCCACCGAGACGCCCCGCAACATTCACTCTTATACCTAGAGCCCCCATTCGCATTGCATTTTGGACAGCACGTTTCATCGCACGTCTAAAAGAAACTCTTCTTTCAAGTTGCTGAGCTACGGATTCCCCAACCAACTTAGCATCTAGCTCAGGCTTTCTGACCTCAACGATATTCAAATGAAGCTCACTATCGGTGAAATTGGCTATTTTTTTGCGAAGCCCCTCGATATCGGCTCCTTTTTTTCCAATAATAACTCCGGGCCTAGCCGTATATATTGTTACACGGCATTTTTTGTGAGGTCTCTCAATTATAACACGACTAATTCCTGACTGCTTACACTCAACTTTTACAAATTCTCTAATTTTAAGATCTTCTAATAAAAGATTGCCAAAATCCTTAGAGTTTGCGTACCAACGACTATCCCAAGTACGATTAACCTGGAGGCGCATGCCGATCGGATTTACTTTTTGACCCATTAGGCTTGCTCCTCATTTTGACGAACTTTTATAGTTAATTCCGAAAATGGTTTCATTATTTTTCCAAACCGCCCTCGGGCTCTTGGTCTACCACGTTTCAATGTCATATTTTTCCCCACATAAGCCTCTGCGACAATCAATTCGTCAACATCTAGATTATGATTGTTCTCTGCATTTGCTATTGCGGACTGAAGGCACTTCTTAACATCATCCGATATTCTTTTCTTAGAAAACGTCAAATCAGCAAGTGCTTTTCCGACTTTCTTACCTCTAATCAACTGAGCAATTAAATTTAACTTCTGAGGTGAGGTTTTAAGCATTTTCAATTTTGCTAAAGCCTCGTTATCAGCCACCCGGCGTGGATTTTTTTCCTTACCCATAGCTATTTCCTCTTCGCTTTTTTATCCGCACCGTGGCCATAATAGGTTCTGGTAGGAGAATACTCTCCAAACTTCTGACCAATCATATCTTCGGAGACATTAACCGGTATATGTTTGCGGCCGTTATATACGCCAAAGGTTAAACCCACAAACTGCGGCAATATTGTCGAGCGACGTGACCAAATTTTAATCACGTCTTTTCTACCACCTTCTTTTGCTTTTTCAGCCTTTTTTAAAACATACGAGTCTACAAAAGGGCCTTTCCATACTGATCTTGACATAACTAGCGACCCTTCTTCTTAGCGTGACGCGAACGCAAAATTAACTTACTGGAAGGCTTATTCTTATTTCGAGTTTTAGCACCCTTGGTCGGCTTGCCCCATGGTGTAACAGGATGTCTACCACCAGACGTACGGCCTTCACCACCACCATGAGGGTGATCAACTGGGTTCATTACAACACCTCGAACAGACGGCCTGATACCCTTATGCCTGTTTCTGCCGGCCTTACCGATGTTCTGGTTCGAGTTATCTGGGTTAGACACTGCTCCAACGGTACACATACACTCCTGTCTAACCAGTCTAAGCTCTCCCGAAGAAAGACGTATCTGGGCATATCCTCCGTCCCGGCCAACAAATTGAGCATAGGTTCCTGCCGCTCTTGCTATCTGGCCGCCCTTACCGGCTTTCAGCTCTACGTTGTGAACTATACTACCGATGGGCAATCCAGAAAATGGCATAGCATTTCCAGGTTTAACGTCAGCCTTAGCAGCGGAAATTATTTTATCTCCAACAGCCAATCTCTGAGGCGCCAAAATATATGTTTGCTCTCCATCATCATACTTAATTAAAGCAATAAATGCTGTCCGGTTGGGGTCGTACTCAATCCGTTCAACAACCCCCCAAACGTCATGTTTTGTTCGTTTGAAATCTACTATCCGATAAAGGCGCTTAGCTCCCCCACCTTTTCGACGCATTGTTATTCGTCCGGTATTGTTTCGACCGCCATTTTTTGTCAAACCTTCTGTTAAAAGTTTGACTGGGCGACCCTTCCAAAGTTCCGAACGGTCAATCAGAACCAGCCCTCGCTGGCCTGGCGTCGTTGGTTTATACGACTTTAATGCCATGCTTTCTGTCTTCCGTTTACATTAGACCTTTTTAGGCCTGTTTCAGAAAATCTTACCACCTATCTAAATGGCAAGGGTTAAATACTATCCTAAAGTCCCGTGGAAACATCTATCGTGTTTCCCTCTTCAAGCGTCACATACGCTTTTTTTCTATCTTTTCTTTTACCTAATCTGCCACGAAATCTTTTTAACTTACCTTTAGTAATCGATGTATTGACCGCCTTAACTTTTACATTGAAAAGAGCCTCAATAGCAGCCTTAATAACTGGCTTATTAGCATCCATAGAGACCTCAAAGACTACCGCGTTTGCCTCAGAAGCCATGGTTGCTTTTTCTGTTACTATAGGATGACGAATTACATCATAATGTTCAGTTTTCAAACTCACCTTAATCTAGCCTCCAATGCCGCAATACCTGATTTAGTCAAAACAAGTGTGTCACGCTTTAAAATATCATAAACATTAGCTCCAGCAGACGGCAAAATATCAAGGCCCTCTATATTTCTAGAGGCTCTCTCAAAACCCGCATCAACAGAAGTACCATCAATAACTAACGTGCGCTTCCAGCCCAGCTCTTTAATTTGTCGAGCCAAGTTTCCTGTTTTAAGATTAGCAGAATCAACTATATCAATAACTATCAACTCACCGGCTGCTACCTTAGCAGAGAGCGCGTGCATCAGACCCAGCTTCCTAACTTTTTTTGGTAAGTCATGAGCATGGCTACGCGGTGTTGGCCCCTTATAAACGCCACCTCCACGAAAGATTGGTGCATTACGATCACCGTGACGAGCCCCGCCAGTTCCTTTTTGCTTATAAATTTTCTTTCCGGAGTATGAGGTTTCCGACCTAGTCTTAACCTTATGCGTTCCAGCCTGCGCTCCATTACGCTGCCAACGAACAACTCTATGAAGAATATCGATCCTTGGAATTAAAGCAAAGATTTTATCATCCAGCTCAACAGTTCCTGCCTTAGTTCCATCAAGCTTAATAGCATCAGCTTTCATTATTATTACTCCCCTC
>JAQBUS010000237.1 GCA_027623875.1 Pseudomonadota bacterium | reverse complement strand
ATGCGCATTAAAATCCAAATCAAAATAACTTTTTAAAATCAAGTCACTTTATTTCACGTTAAAGTAAATAGCTAGTAGGTTACAAATTTAGGGATAAAATTTTGTATGGTAGCTTAACTTATGTGGTGGGTGTTGAGTGCAAAATAAAATACAACCAAAAATCTCATATACCTTTGTCTGAAGTGGTGGAATCATGTTGGTTAAGCGATCTAGTTTGTTGTGATAGGCTTTGCCCAGAGTATTTACGTTGAGACCACATTGAACATTTTTAAAAAGAAGAGTACGACCCAAAAATTCTGTAATAGGGGTGGTGCAAGGGAACGAAAGTTACGATTGAGGTGGGGCACAATAAAGCTGATGCAATACTTCAACGACTTGTGAAACTTCGGTACCTTTGACCGAATAGTAAATTGTTTGTCCGTCACGGCGAGTCTTTACCAAATTTGCATCTCGAAGCTTTTTCAGATGATGCGACATTGCCGGTTGTGAGAGGTTAGCGCTTGCCGCAAGACTAAGTACACTTTGTTCACCTCCAAGCAAAATGCACATTAATCGTAAGCGCACTGGTTGCGACAACATTCCCATGAGTTTCGCGGCTTCAGCAATTTTTGGTTCGAGAGCGCTGATATCCAACATTTTAAAATTACCTCTTGTATATTAGTAAGTATTTATATAAGTGTTTGCACATATAACGTCAAGCAAGCTTTTTTAAGGACTAAACTATATTTTTATCGAATTAAATAAGGAATATTCTAAATATGGAAACAGAATTTTGGCCACTAACATCCCTGCTAGGGGGAGCGCTGATTGGATTGTCTGCTATTGTCCTCATGGTAACCCATGGACGAATTGCAGGCATAAGTGGGATAGTGTCGCGCATTTTACCTCCCTCGGTCGACAAGGGAGGATTTACTCAAGGCGCTGTCTTTCTGGCCGGGTTACTCCTGGCTGGACCAGTTTGGTACATGGTAGCAGGGTCAGCTCCGGTGCAAGATGTTTCCAACAATTTTGTACTTCTGACGATTGCAGGAATCTTAGTAGGATTTGGATCGGTGCTTGGTAATGGATGTACTAGCGGACATGGTGTCTGCGGTATTTCTCGTAAATCAACTCGGTCAATTGGTGCCACACTGATATTCATGGCCACGGCACTTGTTACGGTTTTTATCCTTCGTCATGTACTGGGGGCATAGCGCATGCGTATTTTGATCACACTCGTATCTGGATTTCTTTTTGGAGTAGGGCTAATTCTATCTGGAATGTCCAACCCTCTGAAAGTAAGTAATTTTTTGGATGTTTTTGGCAATTGGGATCCAAGTTTAGCTTTTGTAATGGGGGGTGCTATTATTGTTACTATGCCAGGTTTTTGGTTAATTCAGAGGCGAAAAAGCCCATTTTTTCATGATTTTTTTCATCTACCCACCCAGACGGAATTTGATATGCCATTGGTTGCCGGCGCCTCAATATTTGGTATCGGTTGGGGCCTAGCTGGATTCTGTCCAGGGCCTGCTTTGACCTCTTTGCCTTTTGCAAACACTGGAACCCTTATCTTTGTTCTAGCAATGCTTTCCGGGATGATGTCGGCGAAATTTGTGACACAGAGAATGTGTCAAACTTAGGTACGTTGAAAGGAATTTCCATGCAAAATTATCCTGTAAATCTAACAAAAAAGCCTCAAGTTGAAGCATTCTTTGACCCCAAAACTAATACGATTAGATATGTAGTAGTGGATCTGGATAGCAAAGCTTGTGCTGTGGTTGATTCAGTTATGGATATTGATTACGCGTCTGGTGCGATCACCCATGAAAGTGCTGATAAAATTTTAGAGTTCATTATTTCTAAAGGCTTACAACTCCAATGGATCATTGAAACCCATGTGCACGCAGATCATCTTTCTGCGGCTCCATATTTACAAGATAAGCTTGGCGGAAAAATCGGTATAAGTGCTCGAATAATGGAAGTCCAAGAAACTTTTGGAAAAATTTTTAACGAGGGCACTGACTTTCAACGAGATGGATCCCAGTTTGACACACTCTTTCAGGACGGCGAAAGCTATCAAATCGGCTCAATTGAGGCCTTTGCCATTGCTACTCCGGGTCATACGCCGGCGTGTATGGTCCATGCTGTCGGTAACTCTGCATTTGTAGGTGATACCTTATTTATGCCCGATGGTGGATCAGCCCGAGCCGATTTCCCAGGTGGGGATGCGGGAGAGCTTTTCGATTCTATCCAAAAAGTTCTTACGCTCCCGGATGAAATGCGGCTATTCATGTGTCATGATTATGGTCCCAATGGTCGTGAAATTCAGTGGGAGACAACTGTCGCCGATGAAAAGGCATACAACATTCATGTCGGTGTCGGTGTCGATCGCGAGGCTTTTGTAAAGTTACGATCGGAGCGGGACGCCACACTTGGAAAGCCAAAACTTATTATCCCGTCACTTCAGGTGAACATGCGCGCTGGCGAAGTTCCAGAAGATAGCGAAGGTCGACCAGTTCTGAAAGTCCCTATTAACCGCCTCTAACATCTTTTTTTAGGCTCACTCTTTAGGAAAATGTAAATGATTAAACTTGATGATATGACCTACGTCGGACCACAAATAAATGTTTCTGATATCAAAAACTTAAACCGCCGAGGTATTAGAACAATTATAATTGCCCGCCCAGAAAATGAAACAGCGGATCAGCCGGAAATCTCTACTATTTGTGAAACTGCTGATGTTTTTGGCATTGCCGTATATCAAATACCGATCATCCCCGGGAATATCACTGATGACCAAGTTCGTGAATTCAACAAAATTACAGCAAAGCTTTCTGACCCTGTTTTTGCTTACTGCCGTAGCGGACTTCGAGCAATATCGCTTTGGGCTCTGAATAAGGCAGCTAACGGCTTCTCAGTAGATGCGATTTTGCACATTTCTAGTAATGCAAACTACGACTTAACAGCCCTGTCTTCCCGCTTGGGACAGGTATCAACCCATTCCACGCGAAAGACAATCACACACGCATGAAGATGAAGTCATTGAAGAAATATTTTCCTATTTTTGTTTGGGCACCTACATATAACCGGGTCAATTTGACAAATGACCTTGTCGCTGCCGTCATTGTTACAATTATGTTGATCCCTCAATCTCTAGCATATGCCTTACTTGCCGGATTACCACCTCAAATGGGTCTTTACGCCTCTATGTTGCCCATTGTGCTTTACGCAATATTTGGCACCAGTCGTGCACTTGCTGTTGGCCCAGTGGCTGTAGTGTCATTGTTGACATTAGCTGCCCTTAGTAAAGTTGCGGTGCCTGGAACATCTGAATATATTGCAGCCGCGATCACATTAGCTTGTCTCTCTGGCCTTATTCTTTTGGCATTAGGGTTGTTTAGGTTGGGCTTCCTAGCTAATTTTTTGTCCCATCCTGTGATCTCAGGGTTTATCACGGCTTCCGCGATCATAATAGCAGCAAGTCAGATAAAGCATATCCTTGGAGTAGATGCAGTAGGGCATAACTTACAAGAAATCATTTTGTCTATAGTTCA
>JAQBUS010000236.1 GCA_027623875.1 Pseudomonadota bacterium | reverse complement strand
GTGGGTAAGAAGATTAAAGTTCTGTTTGAAAAACCTGGAAGGGATGACGGTCAGTTGATTGGGAAGTCTGAATACTTACATGCAGTACATGTTACCGCGCCAACGGAATTTTTGGGTACAATTCAACCTGTGATCATCTCGGATAGTGTTACAAATTCTCTCGCAGGAAAATTAATTTAGATATAAATGGAGTTAACGTTTGCAAATTTTCTTGAGCATTGGCATCGTGGTAATTATTTAGATTTTCGGAGTGGCTATTGAATTTAAAAGATACTGATTATTTAAAAGAGGGTGAATCTAATCAGGAAGTTTTAACAGAGTTTCCTGATAACAGGCTTTTAATTGATTTGTGTGGAGAATTTGATCGGAACATTGTTCATATTGAATCGGCTTTAACCGTTAATATCATACGCCGGGGAAATCAGCTTGTTACAACAGGTGAATTTCGACTAGAAGCCACTCGAGTTTTACAGGCTATGTACCAACGTCTTGAAGCTAAAAAGGACCTAGAGTCATCTGATATAGATGCAGAAATAAGAATGCTATCTGGCAACACAAATGGCGGAGCCATTCGCGAAGGTAAGAAAGAAATGATTTCGGAAGAGAGTCGTGAGATCAAAACTCGAAAAAAGACAGTTGAACCACGAACATTAGCTCAGAGAAATTATGTAAATCAACTATTTCATAAAGAGTTAGTTTTTGGAATAGGTCCGGCAGGTACAGGAAAAACGTATCTAGCCGTCGCTGTTGGGGTTAACTTTCTCCTAAACGGAATGGTGGATAAAATAATACTGAGCCGCCCAGCTGTTGAGGCTGGTGAAAGGCTTGGCTTCCTACCGGGCGATATGAAAGATAAAGTTGATCCGTATATGCAGCCACTTTATGATGCTCTCAACGATTTCCTTCCGGCAAGGCAAATAGCAAAACTATTTGAAGAAAAAAAAATAGAAATTGCTCCATTGGCATTTATGCGTGGGCGAACCTTGTCAAACGCTTTTATAGTTTTAGACGAAGCTCAAAATTCCACCACGATGCAAATGAAAATGTTTTTAACTCGGATGGGACAAGGTTCCAGAATGGTCGTAACTGGTGACCGATCGCAGATAGATCTACCTCGAGGAATTAAATCTGGTTTGTGGGAGGCGGAAGAGCTTTTAAAAAATGTAAAAGGAATTTCTTTTAGTTATTTTTCATCAAAAGATGTTGTGCGCCATCCTCTTGTCGCGAGCATTATACAAGCTTATGAAGCCCGTGATGGCATTAGTTGATATTTCTATTGAGGATGACGGTTGGCTTTCCATAGATTTTGAAAGGTTGGTTCAGCAGGCTTGTTCTATGGTATTATTGCAACTTAACATAGATAATCGTTTTCAAATTAACGTAATGGGATGTAATGATAAGCGCATTAAAGATCTAAACTCAAAATTCAGACAAATAAAAACAGCAACAAATGTTCTAAGCTGGCCCTCTCAAGAAAGGGCATCTTTAAAAAAGGGAAAATCTCCAAAGAGCCCTATGTTTATAGAACATAAGGAAAACGAATTAGGTGACATTGCTATTTCTTATAACTACTGCATTGAAGAGGCAAGATTGCTTGAAAGACCATTTGAGACACATATTAGTCATTTGGTCGTGCATGGGACGCTTCACCTGTTGGGATTTGACCATATACTTGATGAGGATGCCAGGTTAATGGAGAAATTTGAAGTAGAGATCCTTAAGAATCTGGGTGTTAGTAATCCATATGAATAGAATAAGTTAGTTATTGTTGGAAAAGGGATAATGAGCGATAATATTGAAGGACCATCTATTGCAGCGCATCGCGCGCATGCTACTGAAGAGAATAAGCCGTTAAGAAAAATTCGGATTTTTTTTAAAACAGTTTTAAGTTTCCTTAAAAGAAAGCTGTTCACCGGCTCCGGTGGCAAAGTGCCGTTGGAAAGCAAAAGTTCCTTAACTAGCTTAGGCGTTTCTAATCTACGTTTGAAATGTGTTGAAGACGTAGCAATACCTAGGGCTGAAATTATTTCTGTCCCAGTTACTATAGGCTTGGATGAGCTTGTTAAGGTTTTTAGAGAAAGTGGTCTAACTAGATTACCTGTTTTTAATGAAAAACTAGATACACCAGTCGGATTGTTGCACCTAAAAGATCTTTCATTAAAGTATGGTTTTAAAGAAAAATTTGAAAAATTTAACCTAAAGAAAATGGTTCGCCCAGTTTTATTTGTTCCACCATCCATGTCTATCGGCGTATTAATGTCGAAGATGCAAGCAGAAAGAAAGCATATGGCTCTAGTCATTGACGAGTATGGCGGTGTCGACGGTCTAGTGACTATTGAAGCTTTAATCGAGCAGGCTGATGGAGAAATTGAAGATGAGCATGACATAGATGAGGTCGATCTGTGGAAATTAGAAAAACCCGGCTGCTATATAGTTCAAGGAAAGGCGCCGTTAGAGGAGTTTGAGGCTGAGTTAGGTTTAAGATTATCTGACGACGAAATGGATGAAGAAATCGATACGCTTGGCGGTTTAATCTTTATGCTGCTTGGAAGAGTTCCTGCTAGGAATGAAATCGTTAGACATCCATCGGGAGCAGAGTTTGTTATAATTGATGCGGATCCCCGCCGGGTAAAGAGCTTAAGAGTATTAAGTCCAAAAAGTAAATTATGAAGCGATTCTTATGCTGTTTAACACTTCAATCAACTTGGAAAAGTTACCACATTTAAACCTGATTTTGGCCTTTTTCTTTGGTGGATTAGCCGCTTTAGGTCAGGCTCCTTGGTCAATGTGGGGGTTTACGCTCTTGGGCTTTTTGGGCTCTTTTTGGTTGACGGGGCTAGATTGGAAATTTCGAACAGCTGCAATTCTTGGCTTTAGTTCTGGTTTAGGTTATTTTACTATTTCTTTATTTTGGATAGTCGAACCATTCTTAGTGGACTGGGAAAACGATGGCTGGATTGCTCCTTTTGCTCTTTTAACTTTATCTGGTGGGTTGTCTGCCTTTTGGGCTTTGGCGTATGGGGTATCAGCTAGTATGGTTGAGCGTCGAAATGGGATCTTATCACTAATAATTTTTTTGACAGCTGCTGAAATTTGCCGAACTAAACTATTTACCGGGTTTCCCTGGGCTCTTATTGGTTATGTTTGGACAGACCATCCGATTTTACAGCTAGCGGCTTTTGGCGGGCCTCATTTACTTACGTTTATAACGCTTTTAATCGCGGGTCTCCCGCTATTATCAAGATTGAAATTAATACCTAGAGTTATAAGTGCGGTTGCTATTTTAATGTGCTGTTGGATTTATGGGATTGTTGAATTGGGCAGAAATTCTAATTCTTATTCGAACAAATTTGTTAGATTGATCCAACCGAATGCCTCACAAAACTTAAAATGGGATTCAACAATGATTCCTATATTTTGGAAACGACAGCTGGAGCTCACTGGGCAGCCGTCGGTAAACGAATTAGATTTAATTATTTGGCCGGAAACCTCTATTGCGGTTTTATTAAGCGATGCAGATATACTTTTAAAAGCTATCTCAAAGGCAGCTTTAGGTA
>JAQBUS010000235.1 GCA_027623875.1 Pseudomonadota bacterium | reverse complement strand
CGCCTGCAAACCCTATTAACTTCCGCATTCTTACTAATGCTTCTTCCATCGTAAAAACCTTCAATCTATCAAATATATAAGGCCTAAACTCGTCCCTAGTGCGAACCCGAGCATAAGACTGCATTAAATCAAGTAAACTTGAAGAATAACTAACTTTGCGAGTTCTAGTAACATTTTCTAGCATCCCTCTGCCGAAAAATTCTGTGCCCAAGCGATCTCTTGTCATAATTTTTGCGGCAACTATACGCATTGCTGAAAGCCGCTCAAGCTGAAACGCCAAATAAGCAGCTAACTCTTCTCCAGAAGGTCCTAACTCTGGGCCAACTGGTAACAGCAAGCGAGACTTCAAAAAGGCTAACCAAGCCGCCATAACCAAGTAATCCGCTGCTAATTCCAACTTGTGAAGTTTTGCTTTTTCAACAAACTTTAGGTATTGATTGGCCAACTGAAGAATGGAAACTTTACGAAGGTCCACCTTTTGAGTTCTGCAAAGAGTTAACAATACGTCTAAAGGCCCCTCAAACCCATCAATATCTACTATTAGTGCTTCTAAGTCACTCCCCTGAGATGGGTTTCTCTTTCTCCAAAATTCAAACTCTTCCGTATCAGAGTTCATCTGCAAACTCCTAAATAATTTGAAAGCTCTTCTTCCAGCTCTTTAATGGAAGAAAATTTCGGACTCTGCCTTTGTGATAAAGCTACCTCTGAACGTAATTTGCTTTGATCCGACAGGTAACCACATGCATATACAACCTCCTCCATCTCCGTAAACCTTCCATTACAGTGAAGCACCAAATCACAACCAGCCTCTAAAGATAATCGTGACAAATCGGACAGTGATCCTTGCAACGCACCCATAGAAATATCATCGGTCATAATTAAATTATTAAAACCAATATCCTCCCTGATTAAAGTTAACATCTTCCTTGATATCGTTGCAGGAATTGCATCAATATCAGTATAAGAGATATGTGCAGTCATAGCCATGGGAAGATAAGATAGCTGTCTAAACGATTCAAAATCAGTTTGACTTAAAATATCATACGGCTCTGTAACAAATGGTAGAGTCTCATGGCCATCAACAACAGCACGGCCATAGCCAGGTATATGTTTTAAAACAGGTAGAACGCCCCCATCTTGAAGACCCAGTGCCACAGCCTTACTTATTTCAACCACCGAACTTACATCAGATCCATAACAACGGTTGAATAAAATTTTATGTGTTTGAGAAGTTAAGATATCTGCTAACGGGCCACAATTAACGTCTATACCAACATCATATAATTCTGATGCGATAATTCGACTGCGTAAGTACATTGCTCTAGCGCCAAGCTCTCCCACCATGTTTAATAGCTCTAAAGCCGGCAGATGCTCTCTCCATTCTGGAGACCGCATTCTCTGTACTCTGCCTCCCTCTTGATCAATTAGAATCGGTACCTCTCGACCAACAGATTTTCTTAATTCACTAGTTAGTCTATAAAGTTGCTCCCTATTAATTATATTCCGCGAAAAAATAATGAAGCCCCATGGTTGGACTTCCGAAAAAAAATCTATCTCATTCAATGATAATTCTGGCCCCATGCAACCAAATATATAACATCCAACTTGCATCAATCGACTTTTTTAATTCTGCACTTAAACACAATATATACCGGACCTATTCTTTAAAAATCTACTTTTTACTCTTTTTATAAATATCCGAAATACATGTGTCTCCCGACGACACTATTACCGAGCAGAAACGGCGGGTGTTACTGAGATTAGGGGAGCCTGCAACTCGCATCCGGTAAATCGGCTCACCCTCCATTTCAGCCGACTGCAAGAATACTTGCTTATCTGTTAAGTAATCTGCAAATCTCATTTTAAATTTACTCATCTCATCTTTTGCAACAAGCAAGCTACGAAAAGACCCGAGATAAACCAAAGGCTCTCCAACTCTGAAAGGAGAGAGAGCATTCTCCACACGGCTTTCCACCACAGGAAGCCCCACCCCCAAGTTATCATGGATGGGCCGTTTAACAGGGGTCGGAAACGTCTCGACACTAGTCGATTGGGTTTCAGAAATTCCTGCATCTTTTAAAAAAGATGGAATATCATCAACCAAATTTGCTGTTTTTTCAAAAATAGTTGCTAATGCATTTTCAATTTCAGACCCTAAATCTACTTGTCCTCCTGCATCTCCAACCTTCTCAATATCAAACATATCCTTATTGTTTACACCGACAGAGTCGGGGGCCAGAACAATACGGCTTACAGGCTCCTCTTTTTTTCCACTCTCTTGAAGCCCATTTACAGTAAGTCCAGTGTGAATCGATAATATCCCTCCTGGCTTCTCTGACCTTATCTTTGAAGGTCCTTTTATGGCAGATATTATTGGTAAATCCGAAATCTCTCTTCGTATTAATTCATAACTCAAGTAAAGAAATCCCAATATCAAGAATACGGATATAAAAAGTCCACACAAACGCACTAAAAGCTTAGGAGCATCAGCTTGAACCGACCAACTTGAATTTTTTACAGCATCAAACTCTAGGTCTGCCATGCTTGCCTCTCTGCTCTCGAATTTATCTTCGAGTTATATTTTGTACTCTAATTCACTATAGCACATAATTTCTCTAGCTCAAGACTAACGCATCTCCGAAGAGGGTTCCACGCCCAGAATGCTAAGGCCCGAGGAAATAACAATTGCTACAGATCGAGCCAAAGCAATTTTGGCTAATGAAGTTTCTTTATTCTCCTGAATAAACCGAAGCTGTTGTAACTCGTTCCCTCTACTCCATAGTGAGTGAAATTCTCCAGCGAGATCATAAAGATAAAAACAAACTCTATGGGGCTCATTAGTTCTTGTCGCAATTTCTACTAATCTAGGCCACTCAGAAATTTTCTTGATTAAACTTAACTCAGCCGGGTGAGAGTTAAGAGAGAAGTCTGCGTTAGCAAGGCTTTGATCGTCGACACTCCACCCTAGTTTTTTAGATTTACGAATAATAGAACAAATTCTAGCATGGGCATACTGCACATAAAAAACAGGATTATCCTTTGATTGTTCTAACGCTCTAGAGAAATCAAAATCCAACGGGGCATCGTTCTTTCTTGTAAGCATTACAAACCGAACAACGTCTGACCCGACTTCTTCAATTAAATTTTTTAAAGTAACGAAGGTACCTGATCTCTTTGACATTTTGAAAGGTTCACCGTCCTTATACAGCCTTACCAACTGGATTAATTTAACATCCAATTCAACGCCCCCCCCTGACAGGGCTAAGACAGCGGCTTTCATTCGTTTAACATAACCTCCGTGATCGGCACCAAATACATTGATTAGGTGGTCATAACCTCTCGTAACTTTGTCGTAATGATAAGCTATATCCGGAGCAAAATAAGTCCATGATCCATCGGATTTCTTTACAGGTCTATCCACATCATCCCCATGATTTGTAGATTTAAACAGTGTTTGTTGCCTAGGTTCCCAATCATCGAGAAGCTTTCCTTTTGGAGCTTCCAAAATTCCTTCATAGATCAAACCCTTTTTATCCAACTCCCCTATAGCATCTTCAATT
>JAQBUS010000234.1 GCA_027623875.1 Pseudomonadota bacterium | reverse complement strand
AGGGCTGCTGATTACTCGTTACTTTCTGACCCTGGCGCTTTCCTGGAAGCTATGTCTGAGATAGGCCTAAAGTGGACAGATTGGTTTAACCTACAAAGAGACCGACGAGAAGAATGGGTGAGTTCATGGGAAAACCACATAGCTAAGGAAACTGACAGCAACACTAGCATACATCCTTTGCAGCTTTCTCTGGATGTTCAGTCAACATTAAATGAAGAAGATTGGCTCATTTTTGATGGGGGTAATACACATTTTTGGTCAGAAATAGCAGTAAATATGGCCGGCTGGAGAGGACAAAAACTTGGAGGGGTTATGCATCCTGGAAACTATAGCCTTCTTGGAGTAGGAGTATCATTTGCTCTTTCTGCTAAGGCATTAAATCCAGATAAGAATGTGATCCTTATTAGTGGGGATGGCGCGTTTTTATCTGGGGGGCTCTCAATCGAAACTGCGTTCCAAGAAAAATTACCCATTACAGTTGTTATTGACAATAATGGTGGGTTAGACTGTATCAGTCAACAGCAGGAACGTTTATTCGCTAATGGTAAGCATTTTGCTACTGATTTTAGGGATATCCCGTTTCACGGCCTCTTTGAGGGGTTGGGTGGTTATGGTGAGCTTGTAGAGAGGCGAGAAGATATAGTTCCGGCTATTAAGCGAGCCATTGCAAGCGGAAAAACTGCCTGTGTAAACGTTAAATGTAGGGGTGTTATAAGCCCAATAGTTGCAGCAACATCCGATAAAAGAGATAAGGCATCGATTGAATAATGGCATTATTAACCTCTCACACATTGAACGGATCAGACGGTACTCATGCTGGGTTTATTCCAGTCTGTCTTATTAATTGTAATAATTCAAAAATGCTTTTTTCTTCTAGAATGGACCAGGGCGGTAGATTATCTATTGAGATACCGCCAGAAAAAATAGCCCTAGATAGTTCTTATGACCTCGTTTTTGATTTAAGTGCCTACTGGTCAGAGCACATCCAATCTGTTGGATTAAATGTAATCGATGAAATAGTTTTCAGAATTAGAATGAATGATCCAAATGGGAACTATCATGTTCCAGTTATATTTTCTCCAAATTCTTACACCGTTTGGAAATCAAACTGATGTCTGAAGGGTTAAATATGTCCCGAAGGATAAGGCGTACGGCCTACACTGATAGGGTTGAGAGAGAAGGAGTAAGTGGCTTTTCGGTTGTAAACCATATGCTTTTACCAAAGGCTTTTAAACAAAGTGTTGAGGACGACTATTGGCATTTGCGTGAACATGTTCAGCTGTGGGATGTATCTTGCCAGAGACAGGTTCAAATTGTTGGAGTTGATGCAACCAAATTAATTCAACTTATGACACCACGTGACATTGGAACAATGAGAATTGGTGACTGTTTGTACGTACCTATTGTCGACCAGAATGGTGGATTGATAAACGACCCGGTGTTGTTAAAAATTTCGTCTAAAAAATACTGGTTATCTATAGCTGATAGCGACCTTTTGTTATATGCTCTGGGTCTGGCAACTGGGTTGAAACTGGAAGTTATTATATCTGAAGCAGATGTCTGGCCTCTTAGCGTTCAAGGACCTAAAGCTGAAGATCTTGTAGCTAATTTATTTGGTGAAGAAATCCGGAGAATAGGATTCTTTAAATTTGATTGGATAAATTTTAAGGGAACAAAACAACTCATTGCTCGATCAGGATATTCCCGCCAAGGCGGTTTCGAAATTTATTTAGAGGGTAAGGATCTTGGCTCCGAGTTATGGGATTTAGTTTTCAAGGCAGGTGAAAAATACAACATTAGGCCTGGGTGTCCTAATATAATAGAGAGGGTTGAAGGCGGTTTGTTCTCATATGGGAATGAAATGACCCGCGAGAATAACCCATTAGAGATTGGTTTAAGGAAATTTTGTTCTTTAGATGGATCTGTAGAGTATATTGGCAGAGAAGCGATAGAAAAAATAGCCTTTGAAGGGGAAATACAGCAAATCCGTGGAGTTGTATTTGCAGGGCCTAAATGCCCAACATGTTCAGTGCCTTGGCCAGTAGTTCTCGATGGGAAAAAAATTGGACAATTAACCTCTGGGATGTATTCACCTAGGTTAAAGGCGAACGTTGCGCTTGGTATGATTATTAGAGAATTCTGGGATACAATAAAGGTTGTCCAAATCGACTGCCTCGATGGGCTTACAAGACAGGGAAAACTCTCAAATTTTCCTCTATAATAAATTGATTAAATAAATAAAGAGAGACAGTTAAGATGTTTGCTTCAGTTTTACCTAAATCACCGTGGATAGATGACGAACTTTCTATGGTGGAAGACGCCTGCCGACAATTTTTTGAACGCGACTGCCTTCCGCATTACGAAGAGTGGGAAGAAAGGGGGCATGTAGGAAGAGAGACCTGGGAGAAAGCGGGAGAAATGGGGTTGTTAGGGGCAATGGTCCCGGAAAACTATGGCGGTCCTGGTGGTAGTTTTGCTTATGATGCTGTCATCGCTTATCAAGGAAATCTATTAGGCGTCGATGGTTGGGGTGGTGGTCTTCATAACGCAATAGTCATTCCTTACATTTTAAATTATGGCTCTGAAGATCAAAAAAAAAGGCTCTTACCTAAATTGATTTCTGGAGAATTAATAGGTGCTATTGCTATGTCTGAACCTTCAGCAGGTTCAGACTTACAAGGAATTAGAACAACGGCGGCTAAAGTTGGTAACCATTATGTTATTTCGGGCCAAAAGACTTTTATTACAAATGGTCAACTTGCTAATTTGGTTATAACTGTAGCCAAAACTGAACCAAAACAAGGAGCAAAAGGGACGTCACTATTTTTAGTCGAAACAGATGAAGTTGAAGGGTACCGAAGAGGGCGTAATTTAGATAAAATTGGTATGAAATCTAATGACACATCCGAACTTTTTTATGATGATGTAAAAGTGCCAGCTTCTGCGTTATTAGGTCCTGAAGAAGGACAAGGTTTTTATCAATTAATGGGTGAATTACCTCAAGAGAGGTTACTTATAGCGATTTATGCCATAGCACGTATTGATAGAGCTATTGGGGTAACTTTGGAGTATGTTAAGGAACGATCGGCATTTGGAAGATCAATATCTGAGTATCAAAATACCCAGTTTGAATTAGCTGAATGTAAAACTGAGGCAACAATCGGAAAGATTTTTGTTGATCACTGTATTGTGGAACACCTGAAGGGAAAGTTAACTACAGAGATGGCTTCTATGGCCAAATACTGGATAACAGATCTCCAATCAAAAATTATCGATCGATGTTTGCAACTTCATGGGGGGTATGGTTTCATGAACGAATACCCTATTGCCCGTATGTATCGAGACAACCGAGTTGAAAGAATATACGGTGGTACAAACGAAATCATGAAAGTAGTAATCGCAAGAGGCCTTTGGTCGAGCTAACACTAAACAGGCTTAAAAGATAAAGGATCGATAAACTCAGGAATTCTCATCAAAAGAGGAATTAAAACTTCTCTGTAAAGTTTTACGAAACGCCTGAAATCTTAACTCTTAGATTAAATCACATAAACATCATTATCTGATTG
>JAQBUS010000233.1 GCA_027623875.1 Pseudomonadota bacterium | reverse complement strand
CCAATCTGTTTTCAAATCCTTACTAGAGAAAAACTGTGAGAGTAGCTTCATAAAACTTTTTCTATCAAAAGCATCATCTTTTTCTGCACGTCCTAAATCTAAACTAAAACTACTCCAATCAACAACAGCTTTAGTGTAAGGACTAAATTCAGTTTTCTCTTCCTTTATTCTAAACCTAGAAATGCCCCCGAGAGTTACCATATACTTTCCATCCGATGCTTCAGAAAACTGTCTAATCCGCCCTGCGCAGCCAATAGAATGAAGCTTACTTATGCCTTTTGCATCTCTATATGACTGCACCATTCCTATAAATCGATCAGGCGTTTTCAGTGCATCTTCTAGCATTTGCAAGTATTTTGGCTCAAATAACTGAAGTGGGAGATTTGATCTGGGCAAGAGTAATGCACCAGAAAGAGGAAATATTGGTATAATATCAGGTAAATCTGCAGTTTTAAAAACTTTCAATAATCTTCCTCCTAAACAATAATTAACTAAAAATCAAAGAGGACAATTTTCTTCGAGCTACAATCGCCAAAGGATCGTCTGGTTTCATAGAGTCAAAAACAGAAAATAAATTCACTTTTGCTGCTCCGTCGTTCCAATCCCGATCACGCCTAAAAAGTTCCAACAATTGGTCAATCGCCTCAGATGTTCTTGAGGAAGCATTTAATGCTAACGCAAAATCCAGACGCGCTTGATTATTATCCGGGTCTTGATCAATTGTTTGCATAAGTTGATCAATTGGCCTTAATTCTTCTGCAAGCATCAAGAGTTGAAATCTAGCCTTTACGGACTCAAAGCTCTCAACATCGGTTAATCCTTCCGGCGAATTATCAATTAACTCCTGAACCTTAACTTTCTGTCCAAGTTCAATATATCCCCTTATTAACCCAGAATAAATCTTACCATTTAAAGGGTTTTCTTCTAATAACGCCAAAAACGTCTCCACCGCATCATCAAATGCTTCCTCCTCAAGCATACTATTAGCTATATTAATGGCCTCTTCTATACTTTCGGCTTCTGGATCACCAACCAACTTAATAAGCTTTTCAACGAATACATCTATTTCACTTGGAGCCAACGCACCTTGAAACGCGTCCACTGGCTTTCCTTCAAAAAAAGCATAAACTGTTGGGATAGATTGTATCTGTAGTTGGCTTGAGATTTGCTGGTTCTGATCAACGTCTATCTTAACCATTTTCACTTTTCCACCGGCTTTTCTAACCGCTGTCTCAAGTGCTGGTCCTAGTGTTTTACAAGGTCCACACCATGGAGCCCAAAAATCAACTATAATGGGAACTTCTTTACTTGCTTCAATTACATCCACTACGAATGTAGCTTCACTACCTTCCTTAATAAGATCTCCAACATCCGGGGTTACATTATTATTTAATTCTAACATCACTCAACCAATCTATTAATTCTAAATGTATATATGGGGATTATTACCTCAAATATCAAATGTAGTAAAAACGGGAACATGATCAGAAGGTTTTTCCCAACCACGCACATCCTTTACTATATAAGATTTTTTTGTAAAAGCAGCTAAATCTTTAGTTGCCCAAATATGATCAAGTCGCCGACCACGATTTGTCGTACGCCAGTCTTTTGCTCGATATGACCACCATGAATATAACTTACCATTTGGAATATTAGATCGGACTACATCCACCAAATTTCCCACTTTTTGCATATCTAAAAGACACTCAATCTCAATCGGAGTATGACTAACAATTTTTTGCAATTGTTTGTGTGACCAAACATCATCCTCAAAAGGTGCTATATTAAAATCTCCAACGAAAATTGATTTTTGAGGAATTTCTTTAACAAAAGAGTCTCTCAGTTCTGAAATATAATCTAATTTCTGTCCAAATTTTTCATTCAATTCTCTGTCGGGAACATCACCACCTGCTGGTATATAGTGATTGTGGATAGTTATACCGCTCTTTAATTTCGCGGCCACATGACGCGCATGCCCAAGATTGGCAAAATCTGTGGATCCCGCGTCTTCGAGTGGTATTTTTGAAATGATTGCAACGCCATTATATGCTTTTTGACCACGGGCAATTATATACTTATAGCCTAATTTAGCGAATTCGTCCGTCGGTATCTGCTCTACAAGACTTTTACACTCTTGGAGACAGATAACATCTGGTTTTTCTTCTTGTAAAAGCCGAACGACCAAACCTTCCCGCAGTCTGATAGAATTTATATTCCAAGTAGCAATTGTTAACGGCATGAAGGTTTCCCACTTTTTTATAGAGGTATTAGAGTTGTAATCTATATCCACCTGACTCGCCAATAAGTAAATTTGCTCCATCAAAATAAAGATCCATTTTTTTTCTGAGTCTATAAATATGGGTTTCTAAGGTATGAGTCATAACTTGAGAATTATACCCCCATACTTCGGTTAAAAGAATATCTTTTTCAACAACCTTGGAATTATTTTTATACAGATAATCTAAAATTTTTGTTTCCATCTCTGTTAATTTTATTAAGATATTCCCCTGGGCAGTTAAGCTTTTCAACGAATTATTAAACAAATAAGGGCCCACCCTAACTTCTGTGGGTTTTGAAAGCTTAAAATCGTTCATAAGTCTCAGAATATCATTTAAAAGTTTGGGGAAATAAATTGGCCTTTCATACCGAATAATATAACTAAACCCCAAATTAACTAGTTGATCATTATCAGTATTTTTTATTTCAATTGAAACAACAGGTGTGCTGGCTTGAAGTTCAAGTAATTTATTATGTAAACCATTTTTAAGAGATTCGACTTTAAAGTAATCTAAAATAATTAAGTTCACGTTTAATTCTCTGACGTCACTATCTATAAAATTATTTACAGACATGTTTATAACTAAAAAACCTTCAAATTCACTTAAAAGTTTCGCAAGTGTATCCATAAACAATAAATCGTCTGATAAGATAAGAACTTTTTTTTGTGTTACCATTAATGTTTCCGTATTAGATTAAGAGGTCTACAAATTATAAATTTTTTAAAATCAATTTAATGATAGCCTATATTTTTATAAATTAAAATTTTATAAGCTTCGATTAACGTAATAAATCCTAGGATGTTAAAATAATGCTATCACCGATTCCGTCTGTTTTACTAGCTCTCGCACGGAGTGATTTAAGAATTGGATTACCGATAGTTATTGATAACACAATAATTATTGCCTCTGAACATATGACCCAGGCGAGATTAGATAGCTTTAAATTAAAAGAAAATTTACAATTAGTTCTGACCGACTGGCGCGCAAAAACACTTAATTTGGGAGTATATGACGGAGACCTTGTTAGAGTAAAAGTTCCTTCAGCAATTGACCTTAAATGGATAAAGGCCATATCGGATCCAACCAAGGACCTTGATCAACCTATAAAAGGGCCACTTATACCAATCAGAGATGATAATTCTTCAATAGCACGAACTGCAATAATGATTTTAAAAGAAGCTCAACTTCTGCCATCCGCTCTTATGGCTGACCTTCCAAATGGGAAGAGTTTTGCTACAAGTAACAACTTATCATACTTAAATTATGATATCTTAAATTTCACTGATACTTCTAC
>JAQBUS010000232.1 GCA_027623875.1 Pseudomonadota bacterium | reverse complement strand
CTTTTTTTCTTTCTGGCTCATCAGTGCCCTCCTAAATATGCGTCTATAACTCTTTGATCCTTTTGCAGGTCACTGGGTTTACCATCCGCCAACATCTTTCCATTAGAAAGACAGTAAATATGTGATGCTAAGTTCATTATAACTCTCATATTATGCTCTATAACACATAGGGTTATCCCTAGTTCTTCATTAGCTCTTCGAAGTCTATCGATTAAGCCATTTATTAAAGTAGGATTAATTCCGGCTGTTGGTTCATCTAACAATAAAACTTTTGGTTCATTCATTAATGCCATTGCAAATTCAAGAAGTTTCTGCTGCCCAAACGATAAATCTCCAGAGATTAAGTTTCTTTTTGAATGCAAACCTACAAACTCTAAAAGATGCTCAGCTCTATCTCTAATCTCTCCTTTTCGACTTGCAAACATCGAAAATTCGGCACCCGGCCTTTGGGAGACAGAAATTTGCATATTATCGACACAGTTCATTTTTCCATAAATTCTTGTTTGCTGGAATGTTCGGACCATACCAAGTCTAGCAATATCACCGACGCGAATTTTAGAAATTTCCTGTCCATCAAACTTAATGGAACCCTGATCAATAGGATGATAGCCAACGATCGAGTTAAATAATGTCGTTTTACCACAGCCGTTTGGTCCGATTATTCCGGTTATTGATCCTTTTTTGACACTTAAAGAGATGTCAACATTTGCCTTAACGCCACCGTAAGATTTTGAAACGTTCTCAACAGATATAAGGGTGTCACTCATGACTAACTCTCCCCACTATTATTATCGACAGTAATTCCAAATTTCTCAGGATATTTTTCTTGCAACCAGCCCATGAGACCTTGTTGGAAATAAACAATATTCGCAATTAAAATCAACCCGAGCGCTACCCATTGCCAACCCAGCAAGTAGGTCCACGTTGTCTCTTTAATTATTGTGAACAGCACTGCACCGATCACTGGTCCCCATAGAGTACCTTTACCACCAAGCAGCGCCATTGCTACCATAAATATCCCAAAGGTGGCGGTAGGAAATGCAACCTCAACAGGTTCAATAAATCCAATCATATTTCCATAAACAGCACCAATACATCCCATAAAAAAGGCAGCCACAGCCCAACCAACTTGTTTGTATCTAAGTGTTGGAATTCCCATTGCCTCAGCCTTGTCTTCATCATCCCTTATTGCGTTTATTGCTAAACCAAACTGGGTGGAATAAAGCCACCTTAGTAAGCAATGAGCTGATGCCGCTAAACCAAAGCAAAGAACATAAAAAAAGATTGAACGCGAATTTATATCGAGTGGGAAAAATGGCATCGAAATACCACCACCACCTCCGATATAATCAATCGTACCTGTGAGCTGTGCTGCCGAGATGGCTACAGCCAGGGTGCCTATCGCAAAATACGGACCACGGAGCCCGAATACAATTGTCCCAAGAAGTAACGAAATTACGACAGCCCCAATTCCAGCACCAACTATGCCAAGGCCTAATCCAAGAAAATACTCGTAATTTGTAAATGCGGGGTTTATTGCCCCAAAGGCTGACGTGTATTCACCTACGTCATAAAACATAGATATCTGAATGATCGCGGAAATATACATTCCACACCCAAAAAAGGTTATATTTCCTAGGGAATTATACCCCATCTGGCCACCCAAAATGTCCCAGGTGGACGCCATCAAAACCATAACCCATAAAATAGCGATTTGGGTGGTGTAAGCTGGAAATAATATCGGCCCGAAAATACCAAACATTAAAATTCCGGTGTATAAAATTTTAGTTTTACTAAGCATCAACGAACCACCTGTCTGCTACGTCTCAGAGAAATTTGTCTCCAAACAAGTACGAGTAAAAGCATGACAACAGCTGCAGCAATCTCATACTCAGTTCCTAATATCATACTTGTATATTTTTCTATTACACCAAGCCCAAAACCAGCCCCAATTACAGCTGGTAAATTTCCTAAACCAGCGGCCGTAACAATTGCGAAGGCACGAAGAGAGTATTGAATTCCATAAAATGGTTGAAATATCCATATTATAGAAACCAAGACACCAGCGACACCGCAAATAGCTGAATTTAAAGCGTAAGTAAAAGCATAAACCCGGTCCGTATTAATCCCGAGAACTCTTGCGGCCCTTGCATCCTGAGAGGTAGCACGTATGGCTTGACCCATTCGAGATTTTTTCATAAAAATTACTATTATTAAAGCAAAAGTTCCGGCCAGAATAAGTGAAATTATTTTAGCCATAGGAACAGTCACAAAATCATCAAACATTGTGTAAACTGGTAAGTTAGATTCTATTATTTGTACCTCAGGTCCATATAAAACATTCATAAATTGTTGCATTACTAATGATAAACCAAAAGTAGCCAAGAGAGATACAAACATGTCATTATCTATAACACGGCGTATAATTAACAGGTAAATTAGCCAACCGTATCCAAACATTATAGCCAAGACGATTGGAAGTGAGAATATTGGATGCAGTCCATATTTAGACAGTGTGAATGTTAAGTATGCGCCCATAATAACGAAATCACCTTGGGCGAGATTCTTAACGTTCATAACGCCCCAAACTAAGGCTAAACCATAAGCAACAAGTGCGAAGATAGCTCCAACGAAGACACCTTCAAGGATGATTTGAACATTAATAACCGGCGCCCAAACAAAAAGCAGTTGAAGGTTATCGTACATTTTTACTCCACGACTATAATTATTTTACACTAAGATATAAAGCTTAAATAAATAGGAGGCCTCGACTGGAGGCCTCCTAACATTTAATAGCTAATTAGTAGCTAGCTTTACGAGGGAAAACCATATCATCAGCAGTGATGATTGCATTATAGGTTCCACCAGATATCTGTCTCATAAACATTGGTTTGGCTATATTGTTTCCTGCTTCCGAAAACTTGATATTTCCATAGAATGTTTCTATATCAATGGCCGAAAGTGCGTCCCTTACCTTAACTTGGTCTAAGCTACCGGCAGCTTCAAATGCCACTTTATAAACTAGAACTGCAGCAGAAGCCTGAGCTGTCTGATACGGAACAGTTTTGTAAGACGGGTATGCAACTTTAAAGTCATCATTCCACTTAGCTGCATTTCCGAAAATGTCGTCTTTCTCAGCTGAGCCTTCTACCCATTGAGTAGGACACAACATTCCATCAGCTGCACTAGGAAATTTCTCATCAACCTTGGCTGCTTCACAATGAGTAATCGCAACAATATCTGCCTGAATTCTCATCTCGCCTATTTGACGACCAGCTGTAGCTGCGCCTTTAGAGTGACCGGAAACAAGCAAAACATCAGGTTTCAAAGCTTTCGCCTTTGTCAAAGTAGTAGACATATCTGAAAGATCTGCTGGAAGCTTGTCATCAATAACTATTTTCATTCCATATTTTTTTGCAGCTGTTAAGACACCTTCACGAACATCCAAAGAAAATGGGTCATTCTCGAATGCCATAGCAACTCTTACAGACGATGGATCTTTACCGGCAGCTTTTGCTTTAGCAGCAGCCAATTCAATTGCAGGTGCAAGATATTGCTCTGAAGTTGAAAGCACTGCAAACAGATAC
>JAQBUS010000231.1 GCA_027623875.1 Pseudomonadota bacterium | reverse complement strand
ATATAGGGGCAATTAAATGAAGGTAAGTGGAGGATGCTATTGTGGAGATATCCGTTATAATTCGAATGGACTAGTGCAAGCTTCTATCCAGTGTCACTGTAGAGAGTGCTAGTACATTACTGGCGGAAATCCAAATATTTTTTTTAGTAGTACCCTTAAATGGTTTTAAGTTTACTCAAGGACATCCAGAGATTTTTAAGAGACCAGACTTAAAAGATCCCGTCTCGAGATTTTTTTGTAAAAATTGTGGCACTGCGATTGGAACTCAAAGCCCTAAAAGAAAGGATTCTATGATTTTAAAAGTGGGTACTTTAGATAACCCATCTGTATATAAAGTCGAGATAGCAATTTTCACGGTAGATATTCAACCGTTTCATCATATCCCAGACGACATTCCTTCGTACAAATACAGACCTTAGGTTTGACCTTTAGTTGGTGGCCAGCTTAGTCCGATAAACCCTCTACTATTCTTCGCCATGCTGGAACGGCTAAAATCGTTGTTACAAAAATAAATCCAGAAAAACCCATAAAGACAGAGGCAAAATCAAACTTTGACAGAAGAAATCCAGCTAAAACAGGACCCAATACTTTTCCAAAGTTACGTAACGCTCCATAAAAACCCATCGCAGCCCCTCTATGTTGTATGTCAGCTCTGGAGGCTAATAAGGCTACACTAGAAGGAAATATAAAAGCCTGACCAACTCCTAAAAAAATAGCTATAATAAAAATTAAATTTCCTGATAGAAAAGTTATCATTGATTAACCAACAGCGAGTATCATCATTCCATAAAATATTACTGGTCCATAGCCTTTTTCATCGGCTAAACGTCCACCAACCGGCCTAAAGCACATATGAAGGGTTTCTTGTAAGGTAAAGAACATACCCGCCTGCAGAATCGTTCCGCTATCGAGTGAAAGAATAAATAAAGGTAAAAAGGCTTTAAGAGCATAAACCACCAAATATACAATTAGTTCTAAAAATCCCGCTATCCAAATAGCAGGGTTGGAAAAGCTGTATTGAAAGGCTTTTCTTATTTGAAACCAAACAGAATTAACTCTAATCTCATGATGATTGATTTGGTCTAGTAGTAAAAAAATTGGTCCCATTGCCATCAAAGAACCAAACCCAATAAACGTGAATACAGTCTGAAATTCAAAAACAGTTAAGGCCACTCCAGCAAATAGTGGGGCTCCAAGGGAAGCTAGAGATCTAGCCATTCCAAAAATTGCTAATCGCGTAGCTGGAGTGTCATTATTCAGCTCTGCTACATAGGCCAAGCTAACCGGTCCTAAAATAGCCGTTGCAATCCCGTGGAAGAGTCTTAACCAAAAAAGTTCTATATCAGAAGAAATAAATTGGTAAAGGAAAGGCGTAAACGTGAAAATAAAAAGAGAAACACCTAACCAAACCCGACGTCCCCACCTATCGGAGAGTATGCCAAAAATTGGCTTTAATAACATACCAGAGAAAGTTGAGACTGCAACAATCATCCCAATCATCATTTCCGCAGCCCCAATTGCCGCGGCAAATAATGGTAATAGTGGGGTCTTTCCGACTTGGTAAAACCAGCGTAAAATTAACTCTGCAGAAAATATGTGTACAAAGTTTTTCCGAGCTTTATAAAAACCCCACTCAAAAGATGTCATAACAGCGTGTAACCTACCAACCAGTTTTTAAAGCTCCAATACTACTCCCCGTTACTGCAGGTGGGCTTGCTTTTGCGATAGCACCGTTGAATTTTGTAATTTTTCCTTCAACCAATGAATCCAGTTGTTCCATGAGCAGGTCTACCTTTCCAAAAATATCGTCAGACACTTCGTGAGCCTGAGCCGGAGGTTTGCTGTCAGAAATCTTAACCACGTCCAGTAACTTTATAAGTGTGTCATCGAGACCCGCAGGGTGTCTCAATACATCTCGAGGAGTCTCCCTTTTGACATCGACTAATGCCCCTTCAATAAGCTCTAAGTCACTGACTAATTTACCGGCAACATCACCCTGTTCTGGTATGATCTTATGGATATTGTTAAGTTGCTGCTTCATTAACCGAATTCGATTCACAGCAATATTTAATTCAGACAACTTACTACAGATTTTAGAATACAAAGCATGCTGTAAACTGAAATCTTCATCAGAGGTGTCAATTCTAGGGTCCTTAACAACTTCCAGAGATGTTTCTTTTGTCTCGCCCTGAGCAGTTAACAGCAACGTGTAAGCGCCAGGGATTACTTTTGCACCCGGAGGTGGACCCCCCTCTCCCTTTGCAAAAGGTTTATATTTTCTATTTTCAAGCTCTTTATCAATTTTAATAGGTGAATCCTCAGTTAAATCCCACACAAAACAGTTGAACCCCTCTTTAATAGACGGTTTCTTTTTATCAGGACTTTTTGAAGCATCGCTATCAAATTTAGCTATCATTTTTCCATTATGGTCTTTTATTGAAATTGAAACACCGGACTCGGACCCACCTTTATCCAACCAATAATAAATTATGACTCCATTTGGCGGGTTCTCCCCTGTGTCCAGATGTTTTCTTTCAGTCGTCCCATCAGGTAAATTAGACATATAAGAAGCACCTTGAACACCAAAAGCTGGGCTATAATCCTTACCATCACCATTAAAAAGGCCAGTGCTCCAATTTAGGTTCTGCCTTATAGTTGATCGAGGGTTGAAAAGTAAAACCTCATCACTTGAACTCCCTATATCTCTTAATGGAGTAATATCATCCAATATCCAAAAGGACCGGCCATGCGTAGCTACTACCAAATCCGAATCTTTAATTTTTAGATCATAAACTGGGACAACGGGGAACTTACCAGTCATTTTTTGCCAGGACTCTCCATCATTTAAAGAAACAAATATACCGGTTTCCGTTCCTACAAAAAGCAAACCTTTTTTTTCTATGTCAGATCTAATAACTCTAGTTATTTCAGTTTGAGGAAAGCTTTTTGAAATACTTTTCCATGTAACCCCTCCATCACCGCTCCTGAAAAGATACGGTTTGTAATCTGATATTTTAAAACGTGTTGCGGAAAGGTAGATAACGTCAGGGTCGTGTATAGATAGTTCAACGGTCCCGACGTAAGCCCACTCTGGCATATCTTTTGGAGTAACATTTTTCCAGCTTTTACCACCATCTCGAGTTACGTGAACCAAACCATCGTCAGTCGAAGCCCATAACTCTCCTTCTCGATGGATAGACTCAACCACTGATGCACAGGAAGCATACTGTTCTGCCCCAGCACTATCATTGGTCAGGGGGCCACCCGAGTAATCTAACTTTGTAATGTCGTTTCGGCTAAGATCTGGAGATATGCATTCCCAGCTCATTCCCTCATTCTGAGTTTTAAAAACGTGATTTCCGCCAACATATAGTGTGTTGCTGTCATGCGGAGAAAACAAAATTGGGAAAGTCCATGCAAACCTATATTTTAAATCTCGTGGAGCAAGACCAGTGGATTCTTCAGGCCAGACATTTATCAACTTTACCTGACGTGTTCTTCGATCATAGCGCTGTAGAGCCCCGTTTCCTCCAGGGCTAGAACCAACTGCCCCAATATAAACAATATTAGAATTTTCTGGGTGAACGGCAATAAACCCACTCTCTC
>JAQBUS010000230.1 GCA_027623875.1 Pseudomonadota bacterium | reverse complement strand
TAGTAACCTCTCCGCACCACTTTTTGTTCGAACGAACACCAAAGATAGTTCACCAGTGTGTTTGCTTAGGCGTTCGATTAAAAGTGCCGTTTTCTCAGATTTTGCAATAAAACATATTTTTTGTAAAACTTTGTCAACTGCTTTACCCAAGTTGGCTACTTGAATTTTCCGTGGGTGACTTAGGTATGTTGCTGCGAGCTCCTCCATAAGCTTAGGCATAGTTGCAGAAAATAAAAGCGTCTGTCTTGGGGTGGGAAGCAACTTAGCTATTTGACGTAATGCCTGAATAAATCCCATATCAAGCATTTGATCAGCTTCATCTAAAACGAGATACTTTGCGTCACTTAAAGTGAGAGATCCTTGAGTTAATAAATCTATAAGACGTCCTGGAGTTGCGACAACAATATCTGAGCCTTTATCCAATTTCTGTTTTTGTGCATGCATGGAGAGACCGCCAACCACCATATTTATCTTTAAGTGCCCCCCACCTTGAAAGCCAACTAGAGAATCACATATTTGCTTGGCTAACTCTCTAGTCGGTGCAAGAATAAGAGCTCGCACTGTTTTCGACGGCGGCTTTGTTCCTAATTTGATAAGATTATGTATTATAGGTAAACCAAAGGCAGCAGTTTTCCCTGTACCTGTTTGAGCCAATCCCAATACGTCCCTTCCCTCAAGAACTATTGGAATTGCCTCCAACTGAATTGGCGTGGGGTCAACCAACCCTCTTGCGTTTAGGTTGCTTGCAATATGTTTACTGAGCCCTAGGGCTTCAAATTTATTCAAATAATGTCCTTCCTGAACGTAGACACCCATAACCTGGGGAATTCGCTGCGGCCGATGAGGTTTCAAACACTCTAGACCCTGCACGCGTGATACAGGAAATATCTTATTGAAGATGCTAAAAGCCTAGAATAGGCCCACGCGACACAAAAATTCTTCAATTGGTGACGTGTTGGACTTTAAGCAAGAATAAGTCAATCCATATAAAATTTCTTAGTAAGAAATTAAAACCGACTTAAAACATTAGAAAAACTCAACTTAAACCCATTATGTTTCAACCAAAAAAGTTAAACTGTTAGGTTGCTCCAGGTTATTTGAAGCTCTATATGAGAGATATCCTTAATCAAAAGTATCGGAGCTAGGTTTGATTACCAATGTGGCAGCAAGAGAGATTATAGATAGTCGTGGCAATCCAACAGTAGAAGTCGACGTTACTTTAGATGATGGGACTATTGGGCGAGCCGCAGTTCCCTCTGGAGCATCTACTGGTGCTCACGAAGCTGTCGAGAAAAGGGACGGGGATCTAAAGAGATTCGGTGGCAAGGGCGTATTAAACGCTATAGAATCTATCAAAACTGAAATCAAAAACAACTTAATCGGGCATGATCCATTTAACCAAGAAGCGGTAGATAAATTGTTGATCGACTTAGATGGAACACACAATAAATCTCATCTTGGCGCAAACGCCATTTTAGGAGTTTCTTTGGCGACGGCCAAGGCCGCATCAATTTCTTTAGGTAAACCACTGTATAACTATATTGGCGGTTCAGCTGCAAAAACTTTGCCAGTCCCTATGATGAACATCATAAACGGCGGCCAACATGCTAACAATAAAATAGATATTCAAGAGTTTATGATTATGCCGGTAGTGGCTTCTAGCCTATCTGATGCAGTTCGCATGGGTTGTGAGGTTTTTCATACCCTAAAAAATCAACTTACACTTTCTGGCTTATCCACTAGTGTGGGAGATGAAGGGGGGTTTGCTCCAGACATTTCCTCGACTCGAGACGCAATTGAATTGATAATCAAAGCGGTCGAACTAACAGGGTATACGCCTGGGAAAGACATTTATATAGCGCTAGACTGTGCATCAACAGAATATTACAAAAATGGAAATTACGAATTTCGTGGTGAAAATAAAATACTCTCATCTGATCAAAACGTATATTACCTAAAATCTCTTGTAGATGATTACCCTATTATAAGTATCGAGGATGGCTGCTCAGAAGATGACTGGGATGGGTGGCGAGCACTAACTGAAACACTAGGCAAAAATGTTCAACTAGTCGGGGACGATCTATTTGTAACTAACAAAAAACGCTTGCGCAGAGGTATTGAAAATAACTGTGCTAATGCCATGTTAGTTAAATTAAACCAAATCGGAACACTGACAGAAACTTTGGAGGCTATAGAATTAGCTCGAAAGGCTGGTTACAAAAATATAATAAGTCACAGATCTGGCGAAACCGAAGACACAACAATTGCTGATCTCGCAGTAGCTACCAATTGCGGTCAAATAAAGACGGGCTCCCTGGCTAGAACTGATCGCTTAGCCAAATACAATCAACTTATTAGAATCGAAGAGTCACTCGGCGCCTCTGGGTATTATGCTGGGACGTCAATTCTAAGGTAAAAGTGCAAAACTAAGCTGACACAATTAATATTTGGAAAAATTTTATGACCTACAAACCTAAATCAGACTTTATGATCACTATGATGGAGCGTGGATTTCTAGCAGATTGTACAAATTATGAAAGAATGGATTTAGAATTTATTAAAGGAATAGTGCCGGCTTATATTGGTTTTGATGCAACTGCTCCATCATTGCATGTAGGATCCTTGATTCAAATTATGATGCTTCGCTGGCTCCAGAAAACTGGACATAAACCGATAGTACTAATGGGCGGGGGAACAACTAAAGTTGGAGATCCAAGTTTTAGAGCGGAAGAACGACCGCTCTTAACCGTGGAAAAAATTGATCAAAATATTTCTGGTATAAAAAAAGTATTTGAAAGCTATATCGACTTCCAAACCACTCCAACTGGTGCCCTTATGACCAATAATTCCGAATGGTTAGATGATTTAAATTACTTAGATTTCCTTAGAGATATTGGTAGGCATTTTTCTGTTAATAGGATGTTAAGTTTTGAGTCAGTAAAGTCGCGACTGGATAGGGAGCAGTCATTAAGTTTTTTGGAATTTAATTACATGATTCTTCAGGCATACGACTTTATGGAATTGCACCGACGGTATGGCTGCTTGTTGCAAATGGGCGGTTCCGATCAGTGGGGAAATATAGTTAATGGCATTGATTTAACTCGTCGCACCTTAGAGAGTGAAGTCTTCGGAATAACTTCCCCCCTATTGGAAACCTCAGACGGTAAAAAAATGGGAAAATCTCAAGATGGAGCAGTGTGGTTAGATGTCAATCTTGTTTCAAGCTACCAGTTTTGGCAATTTTGGCGAAACACTTCAGATTCAGATGTTGGACGGTTTCTAAAATTATATACTGAGTTATCTTTAGATGAATGTAACAGGCTGGGAAGTCTTGGTGGATCAGAAATAAACGATGCAAAAATCATATTAGCAAATGAGGTGACTGGCCTCCTTCACGGTTTAAATGCATCCACTTCAGCTGAGGAAACTTCTCGCCAGGTTTTTAAGGAAGGCGGTAGTGGCAAGGATCTGCCAACATTAGAATTGCGGCCGGAAGATATTAAAGATGGAATTTCATTAGTCCAACTTCTTATTAAATCTGGCCTGGTAAAATCTGGAAAAGAGGGCAAAAGATTGATTTTAGAAAATGGTGCGAAAATGAATGACATCTTA
>JAQBUS010000229.1 GCA_027623875.1 Pseudomonadota bacterium | reverse complement strand
TGCCCGATCTATTAATTCATATGCTTCCGTCTCATCAGAAGCTATTATTGCCCAATCACAAACAGTTTCCGCAGCAGCTCTTTGATCTTTCATTTCATGTAATTGACCACGACCCGGCTCCAATGATTCCTCATCTAAGCCTGACGCAATAATTAGCATTGGCACACTATCCGAATATGCCTGACCCATTGGAGTCATAACGTTGCAAACTCCAGGGCCAGAAATAACATATACTACCCCCGGCAATCCAGTCACTCGCGCAAAACCGTCTGCCATAAAGCCCGCGCCTTGCTCGTGTCGTGCCAAAACATGTCTTATTCCTGCCTCCTCAATTCCTCTATATAATTCCTGATTATGCACTCCGGGAATGCCAAATATAATATCTACGCCTTTGGATTTCAAACAATGAGATATCTCTGCACCAAGTGTACTAGTCATTAATCAACCTTTCCAAAAATTTACTGTTAAAATCGCATAAATAACAAGCAACTCAAGTCTACCGATCAACATAGCAGCGGCTAACACCCACTTTGCTATATCATTCAAACCAGAAAAATTTCCTGACGGACCAATTTCAGCACCTAAACCTGGACCAACATTTGCAAAAGCTGTAGCCGCCCCCGATATTGACGTAATAAAGTCTAAGCCAGTTAACCCAAGGAATATTGAAAACACACCAATAGACACAATGAAAATAATAAAAAAAGATACTACTGAACTTAAAACATCCTCAGCTATGACCCTACCTTCATATCTAGGTGTAAAAATACCATGCGGAGAATGAATTCTTTGGATTTGAGACTTTATGGATGAAAATAGCAGTTGAAATCTAAAAATCTTTATAGAGCATGAAGTGGACCCAGCACAGCCACCGATTAGTCCTATGAAAAAAAACAAAGCAATAGAGAATGATCCCCAAAGAGTATAATCCGCGCTTACATAACCGGTACCAGTAATGATCGAAATGATATTAAAAAAAGATTTTCTTAATGTCTCTTCTCCTAATTCATTAAATTGTAATAAATACCAAATACTTAAGACTACTCCTAAAGTCAGAACAGTTAATAAAAATAATTTTATCTGACTATCCAAAAATAGAGGTTTAGCGTTTCCTGATACGAATTGAACATATCGAACAAAAGGAAGAGCCGCTAAAATCATGAAAATACCCCCAACATATTCAGCACCAGCTCCATAAGTTAGAAAAGACGAATCAGAGTTGGAGAATCCGCCTGTAGCAATTGTTGTAAAAGAATGAACAACCGCATCAAGAGTTGTCATGCCACTAGCCAAGTATGCAAGGGCACACATTATTGTAAGCGCCACATAAATCGTAGATATTGACTGGGCGATTTGACCCGCTCTAGGTAAAATTTTTCCGAAGGTATCAAAACCTTCAGATCTAAAAATTTGCATCCCCCCAATCCTCAAAGCTGGTAAAAAAACCATTGCCATGACCACAATGCCAATTCCTCCAAACCATTGGAGCATACCTCTCCAAAGTTTAACTCCACCTGAAAGGCCTTCAATATCTACTAATATAGTTGATCCTGTCGTTGTTAGTCCCGACATAGACTCAAAGAAAGCATCTACAAAAGATACACCTGAAGGCCCAAAATAGAAAGGAAGAGCTCCAAAAAAAGGTAATGCCAACCAAACTCCTGTAATCAAAAGAAAAGTTTGTTGAATACTCAATCTATCTCTGACACCACTCGAAGAGGCCAAAGCCACTAATCCCCCTATGGTACAAGTCATTAGTGCACTTTCTAGGAAAACAAACCATTGATCATCATTAAAATACATATCCAAGCCGAGTGGTATAAACATTGCCAACCCTAAACAAAGAACTAGCAACCCGACCACGTAACCAACTGGACGAAAGTCAAACATTCAAATTCCTAAATACCAAAATCAACATTAAACCCAGTCCCACATGCCTAAAATAATACAAAAGTATATGTTTCAATTAAGTTGAAATTAAAGAGGCTGGTTTTGTTAAATATTTTACCTTTTCCAACACGAGTCAGTTTAACTTGACCGAACAAAAATATCCACATAAACTTATATAAAGTGGTGATTTGATACCAGATTGCAGGCCACAAAAAATAAATTGCTAAAGAGGTTTATATAACAACACCACCGCAGCATGTTACGGTGTTTTATTGAGGCCTAAAACTTAACAAGTAGAAAGCCAACCTCATGCATAAATTATCCCCTCAGACCTTAGCTATTCATTCAGGAACAAAACGAAGCCAATTTAACGAAATGTCTGAAGCTATTTTTTTAACTCAAAGCTTTAAGTATGAAACGGCAGAACAAGCCGAAGATCTTTTTTTAAACCCAAAGGAAGGGAAATTCGGTTATTCAAGATACGAGAACCCTACTGTAAGAATGTTTGAAGAGAGAATAGCTGCAATAGACAAAACAGAAGATGCCTATGCAACAGCAACGGGAATGGCAGCCGTCCATGGGGCACTATTCTCCATACTAAAATCTGGTGACCATCTTGTAGCGTCAAGAGCATTATTCGGTTCATGTCTATATATTATTGAAGAGCTTCTCCCAAGATTTGGTGTGAAAATAACTTTTGTGAATGGAACTGACCTAGACGATTGGGAAAGCGCTATTACAACAAATACTAAAGTAGTGTTTTTAGAAACAATCTCTAACCCAACTTTGGAAATTATTGACTTAGCAGCTGTGTCAAAAATTGCTCACAGAAAGGGTGCTCTAGTGGTGGTTGACAATGTTTTTACCACCCCCGTGTTCTCGCTAGCTTCATCACTTGGGGCTGACGTGATTATCTATTCAGCAACGAAACATATTGACGGTCAGGGACGGTGTTTAGGCGGTATTATTTGTGGTTCTAAGGAATTTATAAAAGACCTGATACTACCCTTCATGAAACATACTGGAGGTTCATTATCACCATTTAATGCTTGGATTATGTTGAAAAGTTTAGAAACAATTAATATTAGATGCCAAGCACAAGCAGAATCTTCATTAAAAATTGCAAAAACGCTTGAAAAACATCCAAAAATCCAAAAAATTACTTACCCATATCTTAAATCTTATCCACAATATTTACTAGCAAAAAAACAGATGACTCGAGGTGGAACAGTAATCGCGATCGAACTTCTCGGTGACAAACAGACTGCTTTTAGTTTTATCAATAATCTAAAGATAATATCAATTTCGAATAACTTGGGCGACAGCAGAAGTATGATCACTCACCCTGCGACTACGACTCACCAAAGATTATCCGTCGAGCAAAAACAGCATTTAGGTATAACTGACGGACTAGTGCGTCTAAGTGTCGGACTTGAGGACGTTAAAGATTTGATGGTAGATATAAGACGATCATTAGCAACATTATAAGCTGTAACTTGCAAACAAGTTACAGCTATCCCAAGAGAGGCCCAGACATGAATGCTCACACAAAACTCATAGAACAAAAACAGAGCATTAAAGACGCGAAGAATGCAATTAAAACTCTAACTTCAGTTATAGAGCTAGCGAATGGAACTAATTCCAACAATATCAATCCAGAGATTCTTGGTATAATTGAACAGTTGGAACAACTTAAAAATATTGATTTAAATACTGTATATCAGCAAAATTTTGTACCAAATGACTCT
>JAQBUS010000228.1 GCA_027623875.1 Pseudomonadota bacterium | reverse complement strand
AAACCCAAGCTTAAAATAACGCGTAAAAATATATTTTTTATGATATTTAATTTACTAAACACAATCTTATAAACTCCCAAAAAGTCTAGTTGAAATAAAAATTTTCTTATTTTAGTTAACACATTTAATTTAAAAATTCTTAAATTTGGTTCCAGATTCATATTCGTTAGGCCAACTCTGACTTTATTTGTTTAAATAACGACTTTAATATACTATAACTAGAAGAACGAATATTATTGGTTAAACTCATATAATAGTATTCTATCTATAAATACTAATGAATGTACATAACGAGGCACGAATTGGATAGTATAAACACACCATATTTTACCAGAAGAGTTATAATGGGTGCTTTAGCTTCAACAATAGTAACCGCAGCACCAGTATACTCGAGTACATTTGGTTTCTTACGCAACGGGGGTGACGCTAGACGAATAAAGATGTATTCAGGTATTAGTGGCGAAAGCATAGACATAATTTATGCAATTGATGGGCAATATATCTCTGAAGCGATATCAGAAATTAGTTATTTTATGAGAGATTTACGTCGAAACAAAACAAAACCCATAGATACGCGAACCTTAGATTTAATCGCTGCTACGTTTAACTTAATGGACGTGTCTGGAGCATACCTATTGTTATCAGGTTACAGGACGAAACAAACTAACGATATGTTGAGAAGACGAAGTAAAGATGTTGCTAGGAACTCCTTGCACATCTCAGGTCAAGCCATAGACCTTCGCCACAAGAACAGATCAGTAAAGCAAATTTCGAGAGCTGCTGCCAGCTGCTCTGCTGGAGGGGTTGGTAGATATACTGAATCCAATTTTGTACATATGGACTGTGGACAAGTGCGGATTTGGGGCACTTAAAAGTCAAAAATTCTATGCATTTAAATAATATGGAGTCGACAAAATCCGCCTACCGCGTCCACCTCTAAAAGCCAATCAAAGACATTCCAACTTCAAATAAGAAGCATCAAGACTAATCTTTGTTAGATTGTTTTATATGAGATCACAGAAATGCAAACAGTTCCAAGGCGGAATACTCCAGCTGGTAAGTTTATAAGGGTAAGCGTATTTTCTGTTACTGATATAGATTAAAAATCACAACTAGTAGGAGTGTAATATCTTCAATTTTTTAAGACGACACCACTTATAAAATATTGTATTATACTGACATAATTTGTTTAAAAAGAATTTATAAGATTTATATCAACCAAACATTAATTAACTTAATTTTGTATATCCTATAGAATTAATCACGGAGAAAAATAACATGATTGCTCCAGATCCACATAACCCTTATCTAACACGAGAACTTGTGGGCATAGATCACGAAGGCAATACAAGCAACATAACCGTTGTGGAAGAAAGACCTCTAACCATCTTTCTTAATAGTCAGGAAATTGTAACAGCGATGACAATTGGGGATCATCCTAAATACTTGGCCGTTGGCTTTCTAATCAACCAAAGGATGTTACTTCCTGATGACCAAATAGAAAAAATTGAATATGATAATGACATTGAAACAATTATAATTAGGACAACACGGAAAACTAGTTACGAAGAAAAACTCAAAAAAAAGACGAAAACCTCTGGATGCGCTGTTGGAACAGTTTTTGGAGACATGCTAGAGGGATTAGATGCTATTAATTTACCGAATTCTGAGGTAAAAACAAGTTGGATATATTCCTTGGTAAAAAAAATAAACACCACTCCCTCTCTATATTTAACGGCTGGAGCTATACACGGAACAGTACTGTGTGAGGGAGATCAACCACTAATCTATATGGAAGACGTGGGAAGACACAATGCAGTAGATAAAATCTCAGGCTGGATGTTTTTGAATAAAATATCACCAGAAAATAAAATTTTATATACTACTGGTCGGCTTACCTCAGAGATGGTTATAAAGACAGCCCTTATGGGTATTCCAGTGCTTGCATCTAGATCAGGGTTTACTGCTTGGGGTGCTGAAATAGCAAATGAGATCGGGATGACCTTGATCGGAAGATTGCGGGGAAGAAGATTCTTATGTTTATCTGGGCAACATCGGTTGAATTGGGATGCCGACCCAAAGTTGGTAGAAGAAGAAAGTTTTAAAAATAAACGCAAGGCAAGCCATGAGTAATATTAAATTACTATATCCAGCTATTATACTCGCAGGAGGAAAAGCTTCACGCTTGGGAGGTAAAGACAAAGGTTTACTAAAATTAAAGAACAGCCGAATTATTGATTTAGTGATAGAAAGGCTTAAACCACAAGTTAATGAAATCGTAATAAATGCTAACGGACAAATAAATAGATTTAAAGATCTTGGTTTGGAGGTCATCAGTGACGACCTGCCAGATTTCCCTGGCCCGCTAGCCGGAGTTTTGGCTGGTTTGGACTGGGCATTCAAAAAAAACTACTCCCACATAATAACTGTGGCCGCAGACACCCCCTTTTTTCCACTAAACCTTGTTAAGTGCCTAGCAAAAGCAGCAGACGGTCACAGAGGTCTGTCTCTTGCCTCGACACAAGACGCCGAAGGTAAGAGACAGCGACATCCGACATTTGGGCTGTGGCCCACCAACCTAAGAGAAGATCTCCGCGACGAACTTAATAACGGTTTAAGAAAGATAGTCCTTTGGACTGACAAACATAACCCAGGTTACGCCAGTTTTGATAGTGCTAAGTCAGAACCTTTTTTTAATATAAATACACCAGAAGACTTGGAGATTGCACGAACAAGATGGGCACATATACAATGAAAATTTTTGGTATAACCGGACAGAAAAACACTGGGAAAACTAGTCTAATGGAACGCGTTCTAAAAGAGGTAGTTTCAAGAGGAATTACTGTGTCCACAATTAAACATGCCCATCACGACACAGACATAGATCATCCAGGGAGGGATTCTTATAGACATCGCCAAGCTGGAGCAAGTCAGGTTGTTCTTTCAACAAAAAACCGTTGGGCTATAATGACCGAGTTAAGGGGGTCACCTGAAGCAGAGTTGGAAGATATAATAAAATCCATGAAACCCGTGCAACTTATTTTGATTGAAGGCTATAAAGATAATCTTTACTCAAAAATTGAAACTTTTCGACAGGAAATTAATAAACCGCTCTTGGCTCGATCAAACGGAACAATTAAGGCAGTTGCAAGCGACGCATCAATTCAAGATTTAAAAATTCCAAATTTTAATTTAAATAACACAAAAGAAATTACAAATTTCTTACTTCAAGAAGTGAGAATTAAAATTGAAAATTGAGTCACCAATACTAGATAATGATTGTTTTTCTCTTCCTAAAGGCGTGCGGTGGATACCTGTAGAGGATGCCCTAGACAGATTACAGGAATCTCTTCATTCAGTTGTGAAAACAGAGTGGGTGAATTTAGACCAAGCTACAAACCGCGTTTTATCGGAGAATATTTTCGCTACTCGTTCGAGCCCCCCATCAGATAACTCTGCTGTCGATGGGTTTGGTTTTTCTCTAAAAACACTACAACATGGTCCACAAAATTTGCCTTTAGTTAAAGGACGAGCTGCTGCTGGTGAGCCCTATAAAGGCACTATCACACCTGGGTCTGCAATCAAGATTTTAACCGGTGCTATTTTACCAGATGGTGTTGATACCGTAATACTAAAGGAAGACACCCAACTTG
>JAQBUS010000227.1 GCA_027623875.1 Pseudomonadota bacterium | reverse complement strand
ATTAATATAGTGCTAAGGTATTAGGAGAAATTTATGATTAGGTTTTTTATTGTGGCGATTTCTAGTATATTGATTGCTGGTTCTGGTCTTGCAGATGAAAAAATGAGTGGAAATTTCTTGCTGGGTCAAAAAGAATTTAAAAAATGTAAATCTTGTCATATGATAAAAAGTGAAGATGGCATTGTGGTCGTAAAAGGTGGCAAGGTCGGGCCAAACTTATACGGTATATTTTCTAGAAAGGTGGCTAGTGTGGATGGCTTTAAGTATGGGGCATCCTTAAAAGAAGTTGGAGAAACAGGGCTTGTTTGGGAAGAAGAGCAGTTTGTTACTTATGTCCAAAATCCAACCCTGTGGCTTCGAAAAGTTTTGGTCAATAAAAAAGCAAAGAGTAAAATGAGCTTTAAGTTGAAAAAAGAAGCTGCTGTTAGAAATATTTGGGCGTATCTTTCGTCGGTTTCTCCGTAAGAAATTTTGTTAAGTGGGGATTTACTTTTTGTCCTAAAAAAAATGAAAACCTGAAAAGTAATTTTTAATCTACAGAAATTTAAGAATTTGACCGAATGCTGTGTTATAAGATTACCTTAAAACCACTAGATAACCTGAAACTTTAGAAACCCTAATTATTTACTTACACTATATATGTTATTCTCGCTAAAACTTTTAACTTGCCGCAGATATCAGTGCGAGGCACAGTGATACTAATTAGTGTGTGTGATTGAAAGGCTCAGGATATTCAAGAATGAAAAATAAATTGAAGGGTATGCGACGGAGATTAACTAAGTATGGAGATGAGGAATTCGCCCTTTTTCTTCGTAAATCGTTTATTAAGGGTTTAGGTTATAGTGACACTACACTTGATAAGCCTATTGTCGGTATTATTAATACATACAGCGATTACAATTCGTGTCACGGAAATATTGAAGAGTTAGTTGAATTTACTAAAGCTGGGGTTTTAGCCTCTGGAGCTCTTCCACTAGCGTTTCCAACTATTAGTTTGCACGAAAGCTTTGCGTATCCAAGCTCCATGTACCTTCGCAATTTAATGTCCATGGACACCGAGGAAATGATGAGATCTTTGCCGATGGATGCTTGTGTTCTAGTTGGTGGATGCGACAAAACAGTGCCAGCACAAATCATGGGAGCTCTTAGTGCCGATCTTCCTTTTATTCAGCTTGTTAGTGGGCCAATGAGCACGGGTAGCTTCAAAGGTCAACGAGTTGGAGCATGTACGGACTGCCGGAGTATTTGGAGTCAATTCCGTTCTGGGGAACTAGAAGAAAGTGATATTGTGGAAGCTAGCAATGCTCTTGTTTCGACAGTCGGGACCTGTGGAGTTATGGGAACGGCCAGTACGATGGCATTAATGACGGAGGCACTAGGTTTAATGGTCCCTGGGGGCGCTTGTGCTCCGGCAGTTTCAGCTCAACGGCGAAGAATAGCGGAGGAAACAGGTGTTATAGCCGTTAAAATGGCATTAAAAGAACATAACCCTAGGCAATGGCTTACTAAGAGTTCATTCGAAAATGCCCTTCGTGTTATGCTTGCTGTCGGCGGTTCAACAAATGCAATCGTGCATCTATCAGCAATGGCGGGTAGGATGGGAATATCTCTTGACTTAGATATGCTGGAAAAGTTTGGGAGAGATACACCTGTAATTGTAGATTTAAAACCCTCTGGGCAAGGTTATATGGAAGATTTCGATCGGGCAGGTGGTTTAATTCGCGTTTTAACGGAAATAAAGAGTCTCTTGGACTTAAGTGCTATGACCGTAACTGGAGAGACTTTGGGAGAGGTGATTAAACGAACAGAACTGACGTGGCCCCAAACAGTCGTAAGAAAAATAGATGATCCGATTTTTTCATCCGGTGGAATAGCGGTATTGCGAGGTAATTTAGCTCCAGACGGCGCTATAATAAAGCAATCAGCAGCTAGTGCTAATCTATTAGTCCATCAGGGTCGGGTAGTTGTTTTCAATGGGTTGGAGGACTTGGAGAAAAGGATTGATACAGATGATTTGGATGTAAAATCTGATGATATCTTGGTTTTGCGCAATATCGGGCCAAAAGGGGCGCCAGGTATGCCCGAGGCAGGGTTGATTCCGATACCTAAGAAACTGGCGCGTCTAGGGGTGAAAGATATGGTTCGCATATCTGACGGAAGGATGAGTGGGACTGCGGCAGGAACGATTATTTTGCATGTAGCACCTGAAGCGGCTATTGGCGGACCGCTTAGTTTAGTGGAGACCGGAGATGAAATTCGTTTGGATGTTCCAGCAAGAGAGTTAATTCTGTTAGTTGATGAGGCCGAACTTACCCGACGTAAGAGTAAAATATTACCAGCTAAGATATCTCCAAAACGGGGTTACGGCAAACTGTTCCAGGATCATGTGATGCAAGCGCCGGATGGCGTTGATTTTGATTTTCTTGTTTATGTTGAGAACGAAATCGATAAATAGAATTACTAACAAAAGAGTAGGGTAGGAGAGCTAGCCATTTCTTACTCCTTAAATACATATAAGGTTTAATTTTGGTGGATTGTTAAAGTCAGGTTGTTACCATAAGTTCTTTAAGCCCGTGAAAATGATATAAGTCAGCATATTTTGGCTCAACAGCTAATTTAATATTTGGACATCGTTCGAACAAGACTTTTATAGCGATTTGCAGTTCGAGTCGCGCGAGGGGGGCTCCAACACAAAAGTGAATACCCCCACCAAAAGCTGAATTTATTTTTATTGGCCTCTCTGGAATGAAGCTTTCTGGATTATCCCAAACTTTTGGATCTCGGCCAGCGGCACCAAGCATCAATGCGACCTCGTCACCTCTTTTAAATATATGCTCCCCAAAATCCATATCTTCGTACGCAAAGCGAGTAAACATATGAAGAGGGGGATCATACCGGAGGATTTCTTCGACAGTGCCTGCAATGCTCTTACTATTTAACCACTCCAAGTTTACCTTATGATCTAGTATAGTTTTGACGCCGTTTCCAAGTGTATGGACGGTAGCCTCATGCCCAGCATTTAGAAGTAATATGCACGTTGCGATGAGCTCATCCGTGCTTAATTTATCTCCTTCTTGTTCTGCTTGTAAGAGGTGCGTAATCAAATCATCACCAGGTTTTTTTCTTTTCTCATTTATATAAAATTGCATGAAGGAGACAAATTCCTCACACGATTTTACGGCTTGATCTTCTATCTCTCTGTTCCGCCTAGCCTGGTACATCGAGACCATATCGTTTGACCATTTTAAAAGCTGATCGGTCATATCCTCTGGAACCCCTAATAATCTTGCTATTATGATTACAGGAATTTTGTTGGCATAAAGAGTAATTAGATCGAACGGTTCAGATGGAAATTCATTTATTAAATGGTTACTTAATTCTAAAATATCTGGTTCCAGCTCTCTGATACGACGCGAGGTGAATGCTCTCATGACTAATCCCCTTAGGCGAGTGTGCTTAGGAGGTTCGAGTTCCAGCATTGAGTGAACTTCATTTTTATAAAATGCTTTAAGATGATCTGGGACATTGCGTGTTAATTCAAAAGGAGTTTCACGACCGAACCTTTTGTCTCGAAAAATAGCAGATGTCATTTTATGATCAAAAGTAGTCACCATGGAATAGTCAGACCAAAAAAGGAGAGTTCCGAGCTCACGACA
>JAQBUS010000226.1 GCA_027623875.1 Pseudomonadota bacterium | reverse complement strand
CCAAATACTGATTGGAAAAAAGAGTATCACCACCGACAGGAGGAAGTTCTAGAGCATAAAGCATAGTAGCCATTGGAGGGCACTCTTGGTAAGTGGTATCTGTATGCCAAACCCCCCCAAAGTTTATTTTCTCCGTTTCTCGTTTTAAGACCGGAGTAATCATATCATATCCATCAAGGCCTTTCAAAAAGGGGTAAACATCGGGATGGCCAATTTGCTTAGAAAAATTAAGATATTGCTCCGAACTAAGTGACTGCCCACGAATTACAATCATCAAATTCTCTAGCCACACATCTCTTAGCTCCGTCAAGACTTTTTGCGGTAATGGTTTTGTTAAATCAAGATCGTAAACAATTGCACCCATGGATGGGCTTATCTTTTCAACTTTCAAAATTAAACTCCCTATAATCGTACAAATAAGTCTGGTTTATTCGAAAAATAACGGCTCTCGTTCACCAACTCGTATCACATCTGGATCGTAAGGTTTCCTGGAAAACACTTCCCGAACCATCTCTCTAAAAAATTCGATATTTTTTGTTTCATAACTTGGGTCGAAACTCGACTGATCCCAGCGTTCACAAAAATTTGCGCAATCTTCAAAATACATATGACCTTTAAATGCATCACGCTTATTTTGGTTGCCTCCGACAAGATGTCCATAATAAAGCATTTGAAAGTCACCATGCTTCTCGACAACCCAGGCGCACTGTTCTCTAACGAATGGCCTTATAATTGAAGCAGCATATTCATCATGGTTATACGGGGCAAAAATATCCCCAATATCATGAAGTAATGTAGCCACGATCCAATCCTTATCTGCCCCATCATGAAAAGCCCGAGTTGCAGACTGAAGAGAGTGACCAAGGCGCGTTATTTGATAACCTGAAAGTCCTTCGTCCAATTCCACAAGAGCTTTTAAAAGCCGATCAGCAGTTCCCTTTGTATGATCAGTTTCATGTTCAGTTAGGAACGAGTAGTCCTCAGCGTCACCATCTTTCATCTGTGTAAATTTAACTTGATCCATTATATACAAACCCTTCTTAACATATTTTACCTGATATCAAACTCTCCCCTATCAGACCTCATACATGTAAAATGTTCAAGCTTTTTGAGAAGGTCAAACAACTTTCTAAAATCTAAGTCAAAAAATTTACTAATTCAAAGAACAAGGCGATGTCATAATAGTATGCAGGAGAGACCTCTTGACTGATATCTCCACTAAGTTATCCTCTGATAAATTACGCGTTTAACACAGAGAATATTATCACATGAATAAAAACGACATAGATCTTGGGAGATACCCAATCTTATATAGTTTTCGTCGCTGCCCCTATGCGATTCGAGCTCGATTTGCCATCGTGCTTTCAGGAGTGAAAGTTGAGTTGAGAGAGATTGTATTAAGAGATAAACCCACTGAATTTTTACAAGAATCTCTGAGTGCTACGGTCCCATGCTTAGTAACTAAAGGCAAAGTTTTTGATGAAAGTCTTGATATAATGAAATGGGCTTTTGAGATTAATGACCCAGAACATTTCTTAAATATGCCACTAGATGGTTATGACCTAATAAAACACTCTGATGGCCCATTTAAGGACGCCTTAGATAGAGTAAAATATGCTTCTCGGTATCCCAGTGACCTTTTTGATGAAAGCCGTCAGAGAGCTGAAGAGTTCCTAAAACTCTTAAATAAGCAACTTTGCCAACCTTATCTATTTGGTCCCAGACCGACACTTGCAGATATTGCGATATTTCCGTTTGTTCGACAGTTTGCTTTTATAGATAAAGCGTGGTTCGATAATCAGAAGTGGCTAAATTTATCAACTTGGTTAGATACCTATTTGAAATCTCCCACTTTTGAAATAACACAACAAAAATTTCCAAAATGGATAAAGGGGAATTCTGTTATATCTTTCCCTTAATCAGAATAAAAAAAGCACAAAATTCTTGAACTTAAAGTGCACTCTTTAGATAAGAAGATTTTTCAAGCCACCTCTTGTTAATTTCAACTCCCCAACCTGGCTCATCACTCACCCTTGCATTACCATCAGTGATTTGAAATGGATCTTTGGTAAAAAGATCAGCCTGCCAAGGGTAGTAATCATCTCCCTCGATTGAAAATTCCAGATATTTTCCAGCATTTGGAATTGCCCGCATCAAATGCATCGTGAATAATGTTACCATCGAAAGATTTGCACAATGGGGTGTAATTGGAAGTCCAGCCTCTTCAGCCATCCTTACGACTCTCATAGTTCGACCTATTCCGCCCATATACAGAATATCTGGTTGTAAGATATTAACCGCTCGTGTGTCTATCATTTGCTTCCAAGTAGGCAACCAAAAATCTTGCTCGCCACCAGTAACATCAATATCCAGGGCATCCGTGACTTGCTTTGTTTCCTCTAAATTCCAGTAAGGACACGGCTCTTCATAATGACAGAAATTATTATCTTGTAAGATTTTTCCTACTTCAATAGCTCTCTTGGGCGAATAACAGCTATTCGCATCAATAAGTAAATCAACTGCATCACCCAACTCCCTCCTCATAGTTGGTATGATCTCTTCTGTTCTTCCAGGCCACTCGTCTTTATTTCTTCCAACTTCAGATCCCGCTCGCACTTTAAATGCATCAAAACCTTTGTCATCTCGCAGCCTTTTCAATCTCTCAGCTTCATCATATGGGGTAATCTCTCGCTTCATCGAAGAGGCATAAGCTCTAATTTGACCGGGACTTCCTCCCAGAAGTTCTGCTACTGACTTGCCCATTTGTTTTCCTTTTAGGTCCCATATCGCTGTATCTACGCCACCCATAGCCCTACAAATATAAGATCCTGGAAATTTATGCTCTCTCTCTGTCACAAAGTTTAAAAGATCGTCCACATCGTCAATTGGCTTACCCAAAACCCAAGGCGCCACCTGACGATGGAGAACCTGAGCCGTAATGTCCGAATGATAAGTTGATATCTGGCCCCAGCCCTGGGCCCCATTTTCCAAAGTAACTCTTGTAAAGCCTACATGCTCATTAGAAAAACTTTCAATTTCCTTAATTTTCATTTTTTCTCCTAATTCATCCTGTCTTCTAAGATAATATCAGAAGCCTTTTCTCCAACCATAATAGCTGCTGCGTTGGTATTTCCTGTTGGTATATTCGGAAAAATAGAAGCGTCTGCAACTCTTAAATTTTCAACACCATGAACCTTAAGTCGTTCGTTTACTACATTTTTCTTTGGATCAATCCCCATACGGCAGGTTCCACAGGGATGAAAAACTGTCCATGCATTTTTTCTTATGTAATCTTCAATTTCATGTCTATTTTTTACTTTTAACGACGGTAAGACCTCTTCTTCTATGGCAGATTTGAAGGCATCAGTGTTTGCTATTTCTCTTATGAGCTTTGAGCCCGCAAACATTAAATTCATATCGTGGTCAGTTGATAGATAGTTAGGGTGTATTTCAGGTTGAACAAAAGGATTGCTTGAACCAATTGTTAAATAACCTACGCTGGTTGGTTTACATGGACTAAAACCCAACCCAAAACCATCAAAAGGATCCGGCATCATTAACGGCCTACTACCAACCGGAGCTCGAGTATAACTTAAAGGCTGGCAGTATAATTGCAAGTCAGGTCCGTTACTCTTATCGTCAAGTTTTATGAAACCC
>JAQBUS010000225.1 GCA_027623875.1 Pseudomonadota bacterium | reverse complement strand
TACCTGTTTTATTTAAGCAACAAATAATACCGGCAGGGGAGGTAGTAATAAAAGCTACCGGGAACCAGTGGTATTGGAATTATGAATATGTTGACCATGATTTTGATTTCGATAGTTTTATGATTGGGGCGGGCGAAAACCGAATGTCTCCCGAAACAGAGGCTCAACTAATAGCAGCAGGTTATTCAAAAGACGAATTTCTTCTTGCTACGGATACGGCTTTGGTTATTCCAATAAATAAGGCAGTTGTGGTACAAGTTACCGGGGCAGATGTAATTCATGCATGGGCTATGCCTGCATTCGGAGTTAAACAAGATGGTGTACCTGGCAGGTTAGCCCAGCTGTGGTTCAAAGCTGAAAGAGAAGGTATTTATTTCGGCCAGTGCTCAGAACTTTGTGGACAATCCCACGCATTTATGCCGATTACTGTTAAAGTCGTAAGTCAGGAAGTTTATGATAAATGGCTTAATGGCGCTATAACTGAGTACGCTGGAACTCCTCGCAGTACTAAGGTCGCTTCATTAGATTAATAAGTTTTTTTGACGATTGTTGGTACTACTAACGGAAAGAATTTATGAGTGATGTAACACAAAGCGTAGATTTTAACGATGCGCAATTCTCTGACTATTTTGCACTCTTAAAACCTCGCGTAATGTCCTTGGTCGTATTTACAGCCGCAGTGGGGCTATTCGTGGCTCCTGTTTATACGCATCCATTCATAGGTTTTGCATCAATACTTTTCATTGCTTTGGGAGGTGGCGCATCAGGCGCATTAAATATGTGGTATGATCAAGATATTGATGGCGTAATGAAAAGAACCAAAAGCCGCCCAATCCCAGCAGGTAAGATTAAGGGTGGCGAGGCACTATCTTTTGGGGTTTGGCTGTCTTGTATATCAGTTATTATGTTGGGCTTGTCTTCCAATTTTTTTGCTGCAGGTATTTTGGCTTTTACTATATTTTTTTACGCAGTAATCTACACCATTTGGTTAAAACGATTAACGCCTCAAAACATAGTTGTAGGGGGAGCCGCTGGTGCATTCCCTCCTATGATAGGTTGGGCGGTTGCAACGGGATCGGTTTCAATAGAAAGTTTTATGATGTTTCTATTGATTTTTATGTGGACACCGCCGCATTTTTGGGCGCTCGCTCTATTTATGAACGATGATTATACCAAAGCGGGTGTTCCGATGTTAACGGTTACGCACGGCAAGTCTAAAACTAGAAAGCATATTCTGATTTATAGTATTATCTTGGCTCCAGTTGCAGTAGGCCTCTCTTTTACGAGTATTGGTGGAATGATATATTTTCTTGCGGCACTAATGCTAAATATCAGGTTTTTATATGGAGCCTGGGGTTTATACCGAAGAAAAGAGAGCGCTGCAGAGCAAGATCATTACCTTTCGGAGAGAAGATACTTTAAAGAGTCTTTGATATACCTTTTTTTACATTTTGTTGCGCTCGCTTTACAGTCAGTTTGGTTAAAAATTGGAATGGAGGCTTGGTTGTGAGCTTTCGCCCACTACATGAACTTCATGTTAGGAGACTTAGCCGCAATGTCGGCCTGGGTTTGGTGTTGGTTGGGTTTGTTGGTTTAGTATTTGGTTTGACCATAGTTAAAGTCTCGAATGGTAGCAAGTTGGAGGCTTATGATCATTCGCCGCGCCCCTCTTTAATAGTTGAAGAAAAAAAATGAGTATGAATCAAGGAGGAGCTAATCGCCGTACATTAATCGGCCTGTCTTCTGTGGTTTTTGTGATGACAGCATTAGCATTCGCATCGGTTCCATTTTATGATTGGTTTTGTCGGGTTACTGGATTTGCAGGAGAAACCGTAAGAGCAGAAACTAACGTGAATAAAATTTTGGATCACACGATAAGGATAAGGTTTGATGGTTCTATAGATAGCGGGTTGGCTTGGGAATTTAAACCAGTGCAAAAGGAGATGACAATTAAGGTGGGTGAAACTGGTATAGCTTTTTACGAAGCCTATAATCCAACAAATCAATCAATTTCTGGCGCTGCCAGTTATAACGTATTCCCTTTTTCTGCGGGATCATTTTTTACTAAAATTGATTGTTTTTGTTTCGAAGAGCAAATTTTAGCTCCGGGAGAAAGAATTCAAATGCCGGTAACCTTTTATGTGGACCCAGAGATAATGAATGATAGTGAAGGAAAATTTATCGAACAAATAACTTTAAGTTACACATTTTATAAAAAAGATTATAAAAAAAATGAGCAGGCGGTATTGACCAAGCCAACAAAAATAGAATTTAACTAACGCCCATATGGGGGATCAAAATGGCACATGTAAAAAATCACGATTATCACATTCTTTCACCATCACTTAATCCGTTTTTAGGGGCGGTAGCCGCTTTTATAATGTTTACGGGATGCGTTCTTTGGTTCCATGGGTCTAGCCCATGGTTGGCAATAATTGGATTTGTTGGCGTATTATATATTATGTTTACCTGGTGGGCGGATGTAATTGAAGAAAGCCACGTAGGTGATCATACTCCCGTAGTAAGTTTAGGATTACGTTATGGGTTTATCTTTTTTATTACATCTGAAGTGATGTTCTTTTTAGCGTGGTTTTGGACCTTTTTTAAGCACGCCCTTTACCCTATGGGTCCACAGTCCCCTGCAATAGATGGTGTTTGGCCTCCCTTGGGTATCGAGACACTTGATCCGTGGCACTTACCGCTTATAAATACGTTAATCCTTTTATGTTCTGGAGCAGCAGCAACATGGGCACACCACGCACTAGTTCACGAAAACAACCGTAAAGATTTAAAAAATGGATTAATTTTAGCGATTGTACTAGGTATATTTTTTACTGGTTTTCAAGCTTATGAGTACAGTCACGCGACTTTCGGTTTTTCAGGGAACGTATACGGAGCGTCTTTTTTTATGGCGACTGGATTTCACGGTTTTCATGTTTTGGTAGGTACAATTTTTCTTTTTGTATGTTTATTAAGAACATATGCGGGTCATTTTACGCCGCAAAGGCATGTAGGATTTGAGGCGGCGGCATGGTACTGGCATTTTGTTGATGTGGTCTGGTTGTTTCTATTCTTCGCTATTTATGTGTGGGGTCGTTAAGGAAAATACGGATTAGAGTGAGCTTGAAAAATTCATTTTTTCTTATTTTACAATAATTGGAGAAACCTTTTGTGAGAGTATATATTATACCATTAATTATTGGTATGGGTGGTGTAATTGTTCTATTATCCCTGGGAATTTGGCAAGTTCAACGGCTGAATTGGAAAATCAGTGTTTTAACAGAAATTAAAAATAAGGTTTCAGCGAACCCCAGTGTTTTACCTCAAAAACCTAGTGTTGATGTAGACCAGTATAAATCTGTTAGATTAAAGGGCACCCTTGTCGCGGAGGAAGTTCATGTACTGATTTCATTAAAGCATATTGGACCAGGGTATAGATTAATTAGTGCTTTCGAACTTGGGGATAGACGGATTTTAATAGACCAAGGGTTCATGTCTCTTGATGCTAAGGCGAAGCAGCGTAAGAAAAGAGAAGTCGACGTTGTCGGGAGTCTTTATTGGCCGGCCGAGGTGGATAGGTTTACACCTAATCCGGATTACAAAAAAAATATTTGGTTTGCGCGGGATGTTTCTGAACTGGCAAAAGCACTCGGAACTGAGCCAGTTTTGATCGTCGCCAGTAAGATAAC
>JAQBUS010000224.1 GCA_027623875.1 Pseudomonadota bacterium | reverse complement strand
CCGTGGGACAACATCTGAAAAATAGCACCATCAAGCCCTTGTTGGTTTACACAAAAAATTCCCATTGTCACAAAACCCATATGGGCAACTGAGGAGTAGGCAATTAACTTTTTCATGTCAGTTTGAACTAAAGCCACTAGCGAGGTATAAATAATAGCGATAACACTTAACCATAAGACTAGCGGTGCCATTAAATCCGTTGAGAACGGGAACATAGGTAGGGAAAAGCGTAAGAAACCGTATCCACCCATTTTCAACAATATAGCAGCAAGTACTACCGACCCAGCTGTAGGGGCTTGAACGTGAGCATCCGGCAGCCAAGTATGAACAGGCCACATTGGCATTTTCACAGCAAAACTAGCAAAAAAAGCTAACCACATTAATGTCTGCATACCTCCCACAACACGCAAACCAAAAATTTCAAGAGTAGTAACGTCAAATTTATGATTTAAAAGAACTACAATATCTGTTGTTCCAGCCTCAATATACATGCTTATGATAGCTAAGAGCATCAGCACAGAACCCAAGAAAGTATATAAGAAAAATTTGAAAGATGCATAAACACGATTTGCACCTCCCCAAATTCCGATTATTAAAAACATCGGAATAAGACCCGCCTCAAAAAATAGATAGAATAAAATTATATCGAGTGCACAAAACACCCCCAACATGAGGGTTTCGAGCAATAGCAAAGCTATCATATAATCCTTAACCCGATAATCTACTTCCCAACAACTAGCGATCACAATCGGCATCAAAAAGGTGGTCAACAGAACAAATAATACAGAAATACCATCGACACCTAGCTTATATCTAAGTCCAGCAAACCAGGGCCTATCCTCTACAAACTGAAAGCCAGTATTAGCAGGGTCAAATTGAGCATATAAAAATATAGAGGCCAAAAACGTGGCAACAGTAGCTACCAACGCCAACCATTTTGCATTATTCTGAGACACGCGATCTTCACCACGAAGGAAAACGGCTAGAATTATCGACGCAATAAGAGGTATAAATATCATAATTGTCAGAAGGTTTTCCATTTTAAGACCCGCTTCCAATTGCAAACCAAGTAATTAAAGCGCTGACCCCGATAATCATCACAAACGCATAGTGAAAGATGAAACCAGATTGCGCTTTGTTGGCAAGCCGAGTGACAAGAGGGACTATCTTTAAAGCAACCCCATCTATAGTCCCATCAATTATAGTTCCATCCACTCGAACCCATAAAAATTTTCCTAGTGCTTTAAATGATCGAACAAATATGAGGTCATAAACCTCATCAAAATACCATTTATTTAATAAAAACTTATAAAGGTATCGTTGTTGTAAAGATAAACGCTTAGGTAGGCCTGGAATTTTTATGTAAAACAACCAAGCAATAAAGAAACCAAAAACCATTGCAACAAAAGGTGAAATTTTAACCCAGGTAGGTACGTGGTGTGCTTCGTCCATAACGTTGTTATTTGATGCGAAAAATAGTGCGCCAGTTGGAGTGGAATGGGATGCAACTAATAAATTTGGGTGTTCCTTATCGGCTTCCTTTATATGCGTACTTAATACTTCTTCATCTTTATTCGAAGCATGAGTATCCGTAACCGCATGTATTTCCCCAGAGTTTATTCCAAAAAAACTCTCTACTGTTTTATGGTCTCCAAAAAAAGAGTTAACAAATACCATACCAGAAAAAATTGCAACACCCAGAATGCCTAACGGAAGCAACATTGTTAAGGGAGATTCCTTAGCATGTGCATGAGTTTCCTTGTTTCCCCGTTCTGCACCATAAAAAGTCATGAACATTAAGCGCCAACTATAAAAGCTTGTTAGACAGGCAGCTATTATTAAAACCCAAAAGGCTCCAAAGGCATTAGCCCCATAAGCGCTTTCAATAACTGCGTCCTTAGAGAGGAACCCGGCGAATCCAATATGGGTAAGTGGAATACCAACCCCTGTAATAGCTAAGGTTCCGATCATCATTGCAGCAAAGGTATACGGTATTTTCTTTCTAAGGTTTCCATAATTTCTCATATCTTGTTCATGATGCATCGCGTGAATCACAGATCCAGCGCCCAGAAATAACATGGCTTTAAAAAAGGCATGAGTTAATAAGTGAAACATAGCGACCGAATATGCCCCTAAGCCTGCGGCAACAAACATATAACCTAACTGCGAGCAGGTTGAGTAAGCAACAACTCTTTTTATATCGTTTTGGACCAAACCTACTGTTGCAGCAAAAAAAGCAGTTGTTGCTCCAACTATAAGAATAAAATTTGTTGCCGCTGGGGCGTATTCCATCAAAGGCGACATCCGGCAAACCAGAAATACCCCTGCTGTTACCATTGTAGCAGCATGAATCAGCGCAGAAACTGGAGTCGGACCCTCCATAGCATCTGGCAACCAAACATGTAAAAATAGCTGTGCGGACTTACCCATCGCACCTAGAAATAGTAAGATACAAACTAAGTTTGCTGCATTCCATTCCGTCCATAGAAAACTAATTTCTATATTTGCAATAGCAGGGGCTGCTAGAAAAATTTCACTTAGGTTGGAACTATCGGTAAGCAAATAAAGAGAGAAAATTCCTAATAAAAATCCAAAATCACCGACTCTATTTACCACAAAAGCTTTGATAGCTGCTGCATTAGCAGACGGTTTTTTATAATAGAACCCTATCAATAAATAAGAGGCTAACCCGACGCCCTCCCATCCAAAAAACATCTGCACTAGATTATTTGCTGAAACCAGTACAAGCATTGTGAAACTAAAAAAAGATAAATAAGCAAAGAACCGAGGTTTATAAACGTCTTCGGTACGGAAATTTTTGTCGTTGGACATATACCCAAAACTATAAAGATGGACTAGACTGGATACAGTTGTAATGACCACAAACATTATAGACGTAAGCCTATCAAATCTAATCCCCCAATCAGCTGAAAAGGTTCCACTTTCAATCCAACGTAATATGCTTATGTTTTTGGTCTCCCCATCAAACGATATGAATAAAACCCAAGACAAGAATACAGCAAGAAAAAGGAAGGAGGTAGCTATAAAACAAGCGGCTTTCTCTCCAAAATACCTCCAGCCAAATCCGCACAATATGGACCCGACTAAAGGAGCAAAGATGACAACAGATTCCATAATTGGTTAACCCTTCATCACATTAACATCGTCAACCAAAATAGAGCCCCGACTTCGAAAGAAGCATACCAGAATTGCCAAACCTATTGATGCTTCAGCCGCCGCCACAGTAAGTACAAACAGTGTAAAGACTTGTCCAACTAGATCTTGCATGAAACTTGAAAAAGCTACTAAATTTATAGTTACAGACATAAGTATGATCTCAATAGACATTAAGATTATTATTATATTTTTTCGATTAACAAAAATTCCAAAAATGCCTATGACAAAGAGCATAGCAGACACAGTTAGGTAATGCTCTAGACCCACCATTTGACTACAATCCTTTACCTGATTTAACATCTTTTAACTCTAATTGCTCAGCTGGATCTCTATATATCTGGCGAAGCACATCTTGCCTTTTGACACCGGGCCTTTGGCTAAGAGTTAAAACTATTGCGCCAATCATTGCCACCAATAGAATCAACCCTCCAACCTGAAACAGGTAAATATACTTGGTGTAGATAATTTGACCTAGAGCAGCTGTGTTTTGAATTTCACTCTGAATCGGTGTAACTACTGCTCTAGA
>JAQBUS010000223.1 GCA_027623875.1 Pseudomonadota bacterium | reverse complement strand
CTCAATATCGAGCAAAAAAAGACTTTTTCAGGAAATTTCTGAAATTAGCTCAGAGTGTTATTCGTTAAAATCTAATGCTGTGTTCAGTGGCCTCCAAGAACGGGAACTTCTAGGCTCAACCGGAGTTGGAAAAGGTGTAGCCCTTCCACACGCCAGAATAGAAGGACTTGAAAGTATTATTGGTATCTTTCTTAGAATCCAAAAGCCTCTCGACTTTGAATCATCAGACAGAAAACCAGTGGATTTAATTTTCTGCCTTATGGGACCTATGAATGCTGGTATAGAACACTTAAAAGCTTTGGCAACAGTATCCAGAACCATGAGAGACCCAGATATTTGTACAAAACTTCGTTCTAATGATGCACCAGCAACACTTTTTGCTATTCTCACTGAACATATTAGATCTAAAGCAGCCTAAAATAAAGAACTCAAACATTTCACTGCTTAAGACTTACTCCATTCCCATTTCTGTCATCATTATCTCTAACTTTTTTACATCTACAGGATTATTAAGCTCCCAAAATTTCCGTCCCTTTGCATCAACTTCAACACATAAAACTTTTTGGTTATTTTCAAGGAATCTTAACTGCTCCAAACCCTCGGACCTCTCTAGTGCACCAGATTTAAAATTAGCATATTGAGATAAAGCCCTCGTACTATATGCATAAACACCAACATGATGGTACACACTCACTTTACCGAGGTTTAAGTCCTCTTCAGAGGCATAGGGGATAACTTCCTTCGAAAAGTACAGCGCCGAAAAACCATGGTCAAAAACTACAGTAGTTCCACCAACTCTGCCGCTCTGTCTATCTTCAATTAAATCCTGTATCATCCTCGGTTCGCACTTTAAAACAGGTGTCGCTACCTGATACATTGGATTATTATTTAGAGCATTTATCAATTCTTCTACAAACCAAACTGGTGTTAATGGGGCATCTCCTTGAAAGTTCACCACTATGTCATAATGCTTTTCTAACTTCTTTATGACTTCTGCACACCGTTCTGTTCCATTTTCACAGGCATTTGAGGTCATCACCACTTCAGCACCGAATTCATGCGCCTTTTCCATTATTCTGACGTCATCAGTTGCTATTACAACCCTATCAACTCCCTTAACTTGTTTTGCAGCCCTCCAAGATCTTTCTACCAAAATTGTACTCTGTCCTGTAGCACCCCTAAGCTCAACAAGAGGCTTCCCTGGATAGCGGGTTGATTCAAATCGTGCAGGTATTACAATAATTGTTTTCACTGCGGTACTTTCAAATCAATTCCAGGTGCATAAGCAATAAAATACTGATTCTCATACCCCACCTTTCCATAAGTCAAAGCTTTGTGAGTTTCAAAGCAAACAACATTTCCACCTGCCCCCAACAAAACGGCATGACCAGCGGCAGTATCCCACTCCATTGTTCTCCCAAGCCTCGGGTAAAAATCAGCCTCTCCAGCTGCTATTAAACAAAACTTTAAAGAAGAGCCCGCACTTTCAAGACTTGCGACGCTGTACCAAGAAATATAATCATCGGTATCTTTGTCCCGATGCGATTTAGAAGCAACGACGATTAGCTCTTTATTATTTGGCTCCCTGACACTCAAACGTTTTTTAAATCCAGGACTTTCTATGTTATGAGGCAAAAACTCTTCAACAGCGGTACCATCAACTTCTGTATAGAAAAGCCGTCGTTTTGCCGGAGCATAAACAACACCTAATACTGGCTTACCCTCTTCTATATACGCTATATTAACAGTAAAATCCCCCAGTCTATTAACAAACTCTTTAGTTCCATCAAGTGGATCAACAATAATAAAATTTTCTGAAACTTCTAAATGAGTGTCGACCTGCTCTTCCGTTACCAAATTAATTTTGGGGAAGCTTTGCCTAAGACCCCTAGAAATATGTATATCAGCTGCTTCATCTGCAACTGTTACAGGACTCAGATCTGACTTTAAACGAACATCAAAATCATCCGAATTATAAATTTTCATTATAATCTCTCCAGCCTCCAAGCACAGCCGCCTAAAAACTTTGATCATTTCCGACCGATTTACAACTTCCATATATTATAATCTCACTAAAAAACTCTAAGTTCAGATATCTATCAAAGTATTAAAAGGAAACCTCAAGGCAAGATTTTTTTTAAATCCTCAAATAATCTTTGTATCTTTCAACTTTTATCAAAAAAAATAGACTTTTAATCACTATTTTTAAGATTCTCTTTTCCTCTAACCTTGTAGCATGCCCTAGCGAACCCTATATAGCTTCCGAACCGATGTTAATAACATCATAAATATTAAAATCTTAAAGTGATAAAAAGCAGACCCACGCTAAAAAACTTATAAATCTAGAAAGGACCATAATTATGGTAAAAGTCATTGGGATTGACCTTGGCACGACAAACTCTTGTGTGGCAATCATGGATGGCTCTAAGCCACGTGTAATTGAAAACAGTGAAGGTGCCCGAACAACACCATCAATAGTAGGCTTTACTGAAGGAGAGCGTCTTGTAGGTCAAGCAGCTAAGAGACAAGCAGTAAGTAACCCTACAAACACTATATTTGCGGTTAAAAGACTGATCGGTAGGCGGTTTGATGATGCTGATCTGGCCAAGGAAAAGAAAAATATGCCTTTTGAAATGGTAAAAGGCGGTAATGGCGACGCTTGGGTTAGTGCTCGTTCAGAAAAATATTCTCCAGCCCAAATTTCAGCTTTCATTCTCCAAAAAATGAAAGAGACAGCTGAAAGCTACCTTGGTGAAGAAGTCACCCAAGCAGTTATAACTGTACCAGCTTATTTTAATGACGCGCAACGTCAAGCAACAAAAGATGCAGGAAAAATTGCGGGTCTTGAGGTTTTACGTATCATTAACGAACCCACCGCTGCAGCTTTAGCCTACGGTTTAGATAGAAAAGAAACAAAAACCATTGCGGTCTATGACTTAGGCGGTGGTACATTTGATATTACAATATTAGAAATCGATGATGGGTTATTCGAAGTTAAATCCACTAATGGGGACACCTTTCTGGGTGGTGAAGACTTTGATATGCGAATTGTTAACTACCTTGCCGACGAGTTTAAAAAAGAAACTGGTATGGATTTAACAAAAGATAAAATGGCACTGCAACGCCTTAAGGAAGCAGCTGAAAAAGCAAAAATAGAGCTTTCATCATCGCAACAGACTGAAATTAATCAGCCCTTCATATCAATGGACCCGAACGGAGGGCAACCATTACACCTTGTCATAAAATTAACTCGAGCAAAGCTGGAATCATTGGTTTCCGACCTGATAAAAGCATCAATAAAACCATGCCAAGCAGCGATTAAAGATGCCGGGCTCTCAACAAACGATATCGACGAAATCGTATTGGTGGGGGGCATGACCCGTATGCCTAAAGTTATTGAGGAAGTTACAAAGTTTTTTGGAAAAGACCCTAATAAAGGAGTAAATCCAGACGAGGTTGTTGCCATGGGTGCAGCAATTCAGGCTGGTGTGTTGCAAGGAGATGTAAAAGATGTAGTTCTTTTAGATGTTACACCTCTATCCTTAGGAATTGAAACTCTGGGAGGGGTTTTTACTCGGCTAATAGAGAGAAACACAACTATCCCAACTAAAAAGAGTCAAGTATTCTCAACAGCAGAAGACAATCAAAATGCGGTTACAATTCGAGTATTTCAAGGTGAGCGCGAAATGGCGGCTGATAATAAAATTCTTGGTCAATTTAATTTGGA
>JAQBUS010000222.1 GCA_027623875.1 Pseudomonadota bacterium | reverse complement strand
GTGTTTTTTGGGCTGTCTGGCCTTTGGACCACGGGTTTGATTCTAAGGATCACGTTGTCATTTCTGAGCAGGATGTACTGGGCACCAAACTAATCCAAGGCTTCAGAAAGAAACGAAAATCTGAAAATTTTATCTCTGAGCTACAGTCATTAAATATTGATGATCTGGTTGTACATTCGGACCATGGTTTGGGACGGTTTGTAGGCTTAAAAACTATTAACGCAGCTGGTGCACCCCACGAATGCATTGAGTTGGAATATATGGGGGGAGACAAACTTTTTTTACCTGTTGAGAATATCGAACTTTTAAGTAAGTACGGCCAGGAAGTTGGGGTGGTAGATAAACTTGGCGGGAGCTCTTGGCAGTCAAAAAAAGCAAAGTTAAAAAAACGAATTAAAGATATGGCTGAGAAATTAATAAAGGTCGCAGCAGAAAGAGAATTGAAGACGGCTCCAATTCTTGAACCAGATGTTGATATGTGGGGAAACTTTTGTTCACGCTTTCCTTACAATGAGACAGAAGATCAATTAGATACAATTGATACAATACTTTCTGATCTTAAGAGAGGCATGCCCATGGATAGGCTGGTATGTGGTGATGTAGGTTTTGGAAAAACTGAAGTAGCAATGCGAGCTGCTTTTATCGTTGCGAGTGCAGGTTACCAAGTTGCTATTGTTGTTCCAACGACACTTTTATCTCGACAGCACACTGCTTCTTTTATTGATAGATTTAGAGGTTTCCCTATCAATATCAAACAGTTATCTCGGTTTGTTAGTCTTAAGGATGCAAAAAATACGAAAGCAGATATTTCCACAGGAACAGTGGATATTGTTGTTGGAACTCACGCACTGATATCTGATCAAATTAAATTTAAGAAGCTTGGTCTCTTAATCGTTGATGAAGAGCAACACTTTGGAGTACAACATAAAGAAAAACTAAAACAACTTCGTTCGGATGTTCATGTCCTAACTCTATCTGCGACACCAATTCCACGGACGTTACAGTTAAGTTTGTCTGGAATTCGCGAACTTTCGATCATTGAAACGCCTCCAGTTGATAGGTTGGCTATAAGGACGTACGTTACTGAGTTTGATCCTTTGACTATTAGAGAAGCCTTATTGAGAGAGTATTATCGAGGAGGTCAAAGTTTTTTTGTTGTTCCTCGTGTGTCAGACATCCCTGAAATATCCGATTTTCTTTCTTTAAATGTCCCAGAGGTTACTTTTACCGTTGCTCATGGCCAACTTCCAGCAGTTGAATTAGATAAAAGAATGAATGACTTTTATGACTCGAAATTTAATGTTCTAATTTCAACCTCAATAGTGGAGTCGGGGATAGATGTGCCGACGGCAAACACGATAGTTGTTCATCGTGCTGATATGTTTGGTTTAAGTCAATTATATCAAATTAGAGGTAGGGTAGGGCGCTCAAAAGTTAGGGCATATGCTTATCTAACCACAAAACCAAAAGTCAAGTTAACATCTACTGCTCAAAAACGCCTGAGGGTTCTTGGGAATATTGATAGCTTGGGAGCAGGTTTTAATATTGCCAGCCAAGATATGGATATTAGAGGAGCTGGAAATATTTTGGGTGAGGAGCAGTCTGGTAATGTAAGAGAGGTCGGATATGAGCTTTATCAGTCAATGTTGGAGGAAACAGTTGCCAAGATCAAAGCAGGAGAACTTGGCATTGAGCTTGATAACGATCAGTGGTCACCAAATATTAGTTTAGGTGTCCCAGTCTTGATTCCTGAAAACTATATCCCGGATTTAGATGTGAGATTGGGTTTATACAAACGTCTTGCAGACCTTTCTGATAAAGTTGAACTAGAGGGGTTTGCTGCCGAGTTAATCGATAGATTTGGCCCACTTCCAAAAGCGGTCTCAACTTTAATATTAGTTATACGAATTAAAGCTATGTGTAAAAAAGCAGGTATTTTTAAATTCAATGCTGGTCCAAAAGGGGGAACGATCGAGTTTTACAAAAATAAGTTTTCTCGGCCAATCGGCTTGGCAGACTTTATTAGCGAACAAAATGGCTTAGCTATAATGAGGGATAATAAACTGATTGTTAAGAGAACATGGAAAACATCTGCGGATAAAATTAAGGGCTCTTTTGCGATTGCTAGAGATTTGGCAGTAAAGTCGCAAGCTTGAGGGAATTTCAGGTGATTTATTTTTGTTCTAGGAGTTCAGTGATAACTTTACTCCAAAGAGCGATTGGTTGAGCTCCAGTCAAAACGTGGGTGTTTGCTACAATAAAAGTGGGAACTCCTGTAACGCCTCTCATCCGAGAGTTTTTATCTCGGTCTAATATATTCTTTATATCAGTATCACTTCCAAACAGTTCTCTGGTTTTGTTTTCATTTAACCCGATAGAGGATGCTATCATAATCAAGTTTGAAGTATTCCCTATGTCTAACCCTTGCTCAAAATAAGCCTTAAATAGCTCTGAGACTGCTTGTTCTTGCACTCCCTGCAAACCTGCCCAGTGTATTAATCTATGCGCATTCTGAGTGTTGGGTGTTCTTTTAATAAGAGAAAAATCTAAAATTAAACCAGCTTCTTTTGCCGCTTCTGAAATTTTCAGATATACTTGTATAGCTCTATCTTTACCCCCAAATTTTGCCTCCAGATACTCTCGTCTGTCAATTCCAGAGGGAGCCATTTCCGGATTAAGTTGGTAGGGATGCCACTCTATCAAAAAATTATGATTTTTGTTTAGTTGTAGGGCACGATCTAAGTAGGTTTTTCCAATATAACACCACGGACAGATTGGATCCGACAATATATCAAGTTTAATCAATCGAATACCAAAAACGCATCTTAGTTTCCTAGAAATTTAGAGAGATATCTCTATGTACCGCGTTACACTTGGCTAAATAAAGAGCCTGATCTCTTGTTAGACTAGGTAGCTGACGGGCGCCGATATTATTACCAATTATCTCGAGGTAAGAGCTTAGACCTGGTTTCAAAGTAATTTCAGATTCAGCCCTCCAAATTATTTGGCTCTTATATAATTTGAGTGCTTTATCGTATTCCTTATTAGCCTTATCAATATTTGTTTTTCCGGGTCTTACCTGAGCTTGAACTTTTTTAAGAGCAGAATTCACATCTGAGCTGCCTTTAATTTCAGTGAATTTTTTTCTTAATTCTTTCACCTTGAGTTCAGCAACTTCAGATTGGTTCGAATTTAAAAGAGTTTCTAAGAGAGATCCTAAAAGAGTTAGTTCTTTTTCTTGCTCAGAAAATTGCGTATTAGAATTAAGTATAAGTAAAAACTCTGAAACTGGGTTATATGATCCATCAGCAGCGCGACGGTAGTCTTTACGTGCCTTATTTTCAACATTAACAAGCGTACTAAAAGTTTTGTAAACTCCAGTCCACTCCTTTGGAATTTCTGCTTTTAACTGTTCGATTTCTTCTGATAAGTCAGCAGATTTTTGTGTTACTTTTTTACGTTCAACTACATCTTGATCTCCTTTGAGATAGGCAAGCGTACTCTTTAATTTTTTAATTTCCTGTTCGTTCCTATAGATAGAACTTTCCAGTCCTCTTACCTCAGCAAGAAATGGCCTGTATTCAGGAGCATTATCACTTACGGCAGCTTCTGCGATAAATATTTTCTCCAACAAAACTATAGCTTTGTCTGCAGACTTAAATGAATCCTGGAGACTTGAATATAATTTCTTGGGAAGAACGCCTTGTGGTAACTCTTTTGCACTGGCAATTGCAC
>JAQBUS010000221.1 GCA_027623875.1 Pseudomonadota bacterium | reverse complement strand
TTTTTCATATCAAATTACCTTTTAAAATCTTAGAGTATTATTAATACACTCTAACATTACTTTACTCATAAAACTAGTAAACCCGTTTTTCAAATAATAAAAAACCTTACTATTTGGACCCCTAAATAATACACTTCCAGAAAAGTTGTGCCCTTGACATCTCATATATTAACGAAGAGCAACGAACCCATATAGCTAGGAATTAAAATGTTTGGATCGAAAAAAATACTGCAAGCTTTATCCGGTAAGGCTTTTGATATACCGCCTGTTTGGATGATGCGCCAGGCTGGTCGATATCTGCCAGAGTACCGAGCCACGAGAGCGAAAGCTGGCGATTTTTTATCACTGTGTTACAATCCCGAACTTGCTGCCGAGGTAACTCTTCAACCAATTAAGCGCTTTCAATTTGATGCTGCAATTATTTTTGCTGACATACTCTTAATTCCACAAGCGCTTGGTGCAGATCTTTGGTTTGTAGAGGGGGAAGGACCTCGTCTATCGACCATTAATTCTACGGAGGATTTACTGAAACTAAGAAGCCCAGATGCAATCCATGAAGTTTTGAACCCGATTTACGAAACCGTAAAACTAGTTTCTAGAGAGTTGCCAAAAGACACTGCCTTGATTGGATTCGCGGGGGCGCCATGGACAGTAGCCACATATATGATTGCAGGAAAAGGAACCCCAGACCAAAAACCCGCACACGAACTAATGTCCAAAGATTTAAAGACGTTTGAGAGCTTAATAAACCTATTAACAAAAGTAACAATTGAATATCTCTCAATGCAAATCAAAGCCGGCGCCGAGGTCATAAAAATATTTGATAGCTGGGCAGGATCTCTAAAAGCAGACCAATTTGTTCGATACAGTCTAGAGCCTATAAAAGAAATTATCGCTGCTCTTAAAACTCGTCACCCAAATATTCCAATAATTGCCTTTCCACGCCAAGCTAATAAACAATATATTGGGTTCGCAAAAAATACAGGCGCCAACTGCATCGCCATTGACAATTCAATCACTCCTTCGTGGGCCCGAAAATACCTGCAAGTAGATGGCTGTGTGCAAGGAAACCTTGATCCACGGCACATGGTAACAGGAGGTGTTAAACTTGTCGAGGAAACAAAAAAGATAATTTCGGCCTTTTCCGGTGGCCCCCACATATTTAATCTAGGTCACGGCATCACTCCGGATGCAAATCCAGATCACGTACAACTAATGATCGATACAATCCGAGGCTAAAATAAAATTAATACCATTTTGCGACTGGTGGTAAACTCATAAGAACTGCATCAGGATCATGGCCTGTCTCCAAGCCAAACTTAGTCCCTCGATCATAAACTAAATTATATTCAGCATAGAGCCCCCTGTGATAGTGCTGGACATCCTTCTCCACCTCAGTCCAAGCTTTATTTCTTCTTCGGTTTATTATAGTCAAAAAGGTCGGTAAAAATACACGGCCTACATCTTGTGTGAACTTAAAATCCCGGAGCCAATCACCAGTAGATAAATCATCGAAAAATATTCCCCCTACTCCACGAGTTTTTTCCCGATGTGGAATATAAAAATATTCATCCGCCCATTTCTTAAATCTAGGATAATAATTTATGTCATGCGCATCGCAACATATTTTTAGATCCGAATGAAATAAGGAGGTATCTTCCTCACCTTCTATACAAGGGTTCAGATCAGATCCCCCACCGAACCACCAAGAACTTGGGGTCCAAAACATTCTAGTATTCATATGTACGGCTGGACAGTGCGGATTTTGCATATGAGCCACCACTGATATTCCGGAAGCCCAAAACCTATCATCCACTTTTTCTACGGAGACCTTTTTTCTAGTTGCCATTGCAGTTTTAGCACCCTCAGAAAGAGAGCCAAAAACTGTTGATATATTAACCCCTACCTTTTCAAAAACACGCCCATTCCTCATGATCGACATTAAACCACCGCCAGCCTCTGAATTATCTCCAGATTTACGTTTGGTATTTGACACAACAAACCTTCCAGCGGGCTTATCAGCTAAAGGGCCTTCACAATGAGTATCCTCAATATTTTCAAAAGAAGATACAATAGAATCCCTTAACGCTCGAAACCACGATGACACTATTTCTTTCTCTTTCTTCACTTCACTCACCAAATTTAGTTAATACAACACCCCGTTTCGGAGCAATTGGAATTAGAATTTTCTTAAATAAAGTACCATTAAAAATAATTTCCTGTCTATCTCTAAGTAATTAAAGATTTACTCTGAACGTAAAGTCTTTTAGATTCTCTGTAAGCCGAATACGGCAAATAATAATAAGGAATGGAAACCATTCCAGGGGCAGAAACAGGTGAACTATGACTAAGCGTATTTTAAGCGCAGTCTTCTATGTGATATTTTTAATTAATATCGGTTTTTACGGTACAGCATTTTCTGCGCAATATGCCGGCATGGTTACGGATGCCAGGAGTGGCGAAATTTTACACTCAGAAAATGCAGATAAGCGCTTAAGCCCCGCCTCATTGACAAAAATGATGACCCTTTACATTGCATTCGAAGCAATCAAAAATGGTGAAATCTCGGAGAAAACACTCGTAAAAATTTCCAATAAAGCAGCATCAGAACCTCCTTCCAAATTAGGGTTAAGGGCTGGTCAAAAAATAAGGTTAGAGTACTTAATTAGAGCAGCGGCAATTATGTCTGCCAACGATGCGGCAACTGCTATAGGCGAAGCTATATCAGGTAGTGAAGCAGCTTTTGCACGTCGCATGAATAAAACAGCAAAAGCACTGGGCATGACCCGAACAACATTTAAAAATGCCCATGGTTTAACTGAGGAAGGCCACTTATCAACCGCTCGTGATATGACAATCCTTGGACGTCAACTCATATATGGGTACCCAGGATATTATAGTTTATTCTCCCGAATTACGGATAACACTGGGGTCCGCAATGTACGTCACACAAATCGAAAATTTCTTAGTAATTACAAAGGAGCTGACGGTATAAAAACAGGATACACTCGAGCTGCAGGGTTTAATCTTGTAGCCTCTGCAGAGCGCGGCAATGAGAGAATAATAGGCACGATTTTTGGTGGAAAATCTACTGCTTCGCGTAATAAAAAAATGGTCGAACTTCTGGACCTCGGCTTCAAAAAAGCCCCCTCTACTGTAAGCCTTTCAAAACCACCAAATCCGATCTATACCAACAAAATCATTGTAGCTAAGAAATATGTAATCAAACCAACTAAACGTCCTTATGTTTCGGGCTCTCTAACCGTAATTACAGATATGGTTCAACAGGTTAGCTTTAAAATCAACGAAGCAATCATTGCAACTCAAAGTGACTTGAAAGAAACAAAACCAATACTACCGGGCATTAAAACTCAGATATACACACCAACTCAAAGACCAGGATTCAAAACCAAAGCTATTATTAAGACAACCAGCCAACCTTTTCGTGTAATAACTAGATCGATCGATAATGGGCCCAAAAAATGGGCTATTAACGTAGGAGCTTTTACTACAAAAGACCGCGCTGAAAAGCAATTAATAAAAACTGCCATGACAGAGATAGACTTATTAAAATCTGCTAAAAGACGTATCCTGCACCACCCCAGAGGTTGGCAGGCTAATTTTATCAATCTATCTAAAACATCCGCAGAGGTAACCTGCAAGAGATTAGAGCTCCAGGGTCATAACTGCCGATTGCTTGCTCCAGGAGTTTAAATATAAAGGTAAACTATAATAAACCCCTGACTT
>JAQBUS010000220.1 GCA_027623875.1 Pseudomonadota bacterium | reverse complement strand
CAAGCTCTTCGCTTTCTCTGGCAAACTCCAAATCCTCTGCAAGCAAGGCTTCTTTATCAGCAATAGGAATCTGATAGTAATCTGGGTGAATATCGGAATAAGCTAAAAAGCCATGCCGGTTTCCTCCATAATCAATAAAAGCTGCCTGGAGTGACGGCTCAATTCGACTAACTTTAGCTAGGTAAATATTACCTGCAAGTTGCCTTTTATTTTTCGACTCAAAGTCAAATTCTTCAACTCTATTACCGTCGGCGACAACCACACGCGTTTCTTCTGCATGTGTGGCATCGATAAGCATTTTCTTACCCATAATTTCCATATGCGCCTTTTCATAACATTCACTTCCTTAAAAATAGAATGCCTTGAGAGGCGTCTTGTCTGAGCGAAATCTAACAAACTATAACCAACGAAAAAACCTTCACCTTTTTTACGGCCTAGTTCACTTTGATTTAACAATGTCTGTAGCATCGCGTTAATATCCAATATAGTTCAAATTTGAACCAAACTCACTAATAATAAAACCTATTCAGGTTTTCAACTTCGGGAACTCTCACAGTTCAATTAAAGTGGGTTCACAAAGAAAACTTATAAAACAATCGTCACTCTTAATAGATCTCTTTATGATTAAATTACAATGTCTAAAATCAGTATAAGCCAATTCAATTACTAGCTAATAGTGTATAAAGCAATAAAACATGAACAATTCGTCAAACATAATAAGAACGATAAAGATTATATTTTGTCATTTTTTCGTTCAATGTACGCCTCGGCAACTGTAATTCATTCATTACTGCAGATATTGAACCGTTATGACGGCGCATCGCATTATCGATCAAAGATCGCTCGAAGGACTCAACATACTGTTTTAAAGGTCGTCCTTCAGCAGTTTCCAAAGAATATACTCCGTCAATATCTGATAGGAGAATTGAGGCTAATACTACTGGCACCTCACGGCCCTGTAAGACAACTTGCTCAACCACGCTTTTTAATTGCCTTACATTACCTGGCCAAGGATATTGTATTAAGTTTAGTTCGTCCTCAAAACTTAGCTTTATGTCTCTTGTTTCATGCTTAGAAAGAAAATGTTCTAGATAATGATTGAATAAAGGAACAATATCCTCCTGCCTTTCACGAAGAGCTGGTAAGAGAAATGTCATCCCGGATAAGCGATAATACAGATCTTTACGAAGAGACTTCTGTGCAGAACTGGATTCTGTTATCGAGTTATCGATTGAAATAATTCGTGTTTTGGCAGTTGGCCCCTGCTGATTAAGAAAGTTAACAAGCCAAAGTTGAAATTTTTCCGACAATGATTGGATATCTTCCAAAATAACGGCTCCGTTACCAAGGGTTTCAATCTGTGTGATTTTATTGGCAACCAAAGATGGAACTGTACTGTCATCCATTAAACCGTGATGATCAAAATCCAAACAGCTAAAAGACAAAAATTTGTTACCCGAAACAGGATTAATGGCATTCAGCGCGTGAGCGATTAAAGTTTTGCCTGATCCGCTCTCTCCTCTAATTAAAACATGGCCGCTTGCTAGTCCAATATTTAGAATATCTTCTCTAAATTTCGTCCAGATAGGGCTATGCCCAATTAATTTGGTTAAATTGTTACTAGACTTAGAAAATTCCTCTCTAAGTACACGACTTTCTAGGGATAACTCACGAGCCCTAATAGCTTTGGCCACAAGTAAACTTATTTTTTCTGGCTCAAAGGGTTTCTCCAAAAAATCGAATGCACCAATGTGCATAGCCTCAACTGCCATGGGAACGTCACCATGGCCCGTAATCATAATTACAGGAAGGTCTGGGTCTAAATACATAAGATGTTTTAAAAGTTTAATTCCATCAAGCCCTGGGAGCCTAATGTCACTAATTACTACTCCCGGATATCCACTACCAACTGCTAATAAGGCACTTTCAGCATCTGGAAAAGATTCTGTCTTATATCCGGTCAGTGACAACCATTGTGAAATAGAATCTCTAATGTCTACTTCATCATCGATAATCGCCACTTTTAGCTCTGTTGACATGTTTTCGATTCTATAACTGAACTAGTTTTATTTACAAATAAATTTATTTTACCCAGCCAAAGGTAGAAATACTTCAAAAATTGCTCCCTTTTCTTCATTGTTCCTGGCAGTCATCCTACCTCCATAGTTATTGATTATACTGGAGCTAATTGCTAGACCTAAGCCGAGCCCGGCACCAGGCGCTTTAGTCGTAAAAAATGGCTCGAAAAGTTTTTCCAAGTCTTTTATGCCACTTCCATTATCGGAAACCCGAAGGATAGCTGTCTCATACGCTCCTAGAGTTATCACAATTTTGGGATTAGAGACGCCGGTTAAAGCATCTAAAGCATTTTGGACCATATTTATTACTACCTGCTCAAGCTTGGTTCTATTACCAATGACATACACCTCTGGTTCACCTAAAGCTAAATCAATTTCAACAGAGTTTAAGTTTAAATTTGGTTCCATAATAAGAAGGGAATTGGCAATTACCTCTTTCAACCCTACTTTATCAACCAAATCACCCATTTTAGTCGAATGGGATTTAAGCTGCTTTGTAATTACAGTCATTCTTTCAATAAGATCGTCAATTCTTTGAAGAGATGCTAAGCCCTCACCTGAGCGTCTGCGATCAAACAAAAGTTTAGCGGCAGCAAGATAGGTTTTCATCGCTGCTAAGGGCTGGTTCAACTCGTGACTAACCGCAGCCGACATTTCACCAAGGACAGCTAACTTCTGGGATTGCACTAAACTTTGTTCTGCGACTTCTAAATTTTCTTCCGTTTTCTTTCTAATTAAAACCTCCTGATTCAATAACAAATTAAGCGCTCTAAGCTCTTCAGATTCCCTTTTGAAATAAAATGCTTCAGAGTTTGCACGTCGATTTAGATAATAAAAAACCAATGTGGCCAAAAGAGAAAAAAACATGATTTCTATTGCAATTACAGCATTTACTCTTTCCCTCACACTCGCAAAGCTAGAAAACAAAGAAAGACTCATCCCCTCAAAGGGAATGGCCATATCAGTCCTCATGACTGCCTGACCACTAACAAAGTACCTTGAACTACTTAACTCGAAATAACCTCCAGCCGCACGAAATGCTCTATTAAGAACGCTCGTTGGAGCTTCTGCATGAAGAGCAGCATCAATCTTCATTCCTCGCCACTTGTTTTCGGTGGTCATGACAACCTCATCAGAAGAATTAATAATTAGAATAGCTTCTGTAGGTGAATTCCATTTCTGCTCAAATTGAAGTAAGTTAACATCAACAAAAATAGCCCCTACACTATCTTGACCTTCAAATATACGGCGGGAATAAGTGAATTGGAAAAAGCCATTATCCATTTTATTAATTTTAAAAATTGTTTTTTTTGTTTCATTAGTCGACACAAACACTGTGGAATCCTCTAGATTTTCACCCACCTCAGACTTGTCACCAGAGGCTACAACTAAACCTTTATAATCTAATAGTCTAAGTCCACTTGCTCCAATCTCCTTTGAAATACTAGATAATCGCTCAGAAGTTGCTTCATAATCTTTTGAACGAAGAGCCCTGATTATTACTGGGTCCATAGACACTAGAAAAGGAACTACCTGATTTTTCTTTAACTCGCCGTCTATTGCGTTAGAGTACATAGCTGCTTTTAACTCACTGCTAGCCCTAATGGACTGAGTGAATTTTTCGGTTAGCCAAAAATTTGAAAACCAAACGATTATCAAAAAAATAAAAATTATAAGAAA
>JAQBUS010000219.1 GCA_027623875.1 Pseudomonadota bacterium | reverse complement strand
AGTACTGTTCCAGGGTATATGGATTTAATAAAAAATGCAGAGCATGCCGTTAGTATTTCGAATGAAATTGGTTATCCCGTGATGATAAAAGCAAGTGCTGGCGGTGGTGGAAAGGGTATGCGTATTTCCGAAAATGATAGGGAAACTCGTGAGGGTTTCCAGTCTGCTAAGAGCGAAGCAGAAAGTTCATTCGGTGATGGTCGATTATTTATTGAAAAGTTTATTTCTCAACCCCGCCATATCGAAATTCAAGTGTTGGCCGACGCTCATGGTAACTGTGTTTATCTAGGTGAAAGAGAATGTTCGATTCAAAGGCGCAATCAAAAGGTGATCGAAGAAGCACCTTCACCATTTTTAAATAAAATGACTAGAAAAAAAATGGGCAATCAGGCTTGTGAATTGGCTCGCTCTGTTGGTTATACCAGCGCCGGAACGGTAGAGTTTATCGTTGATAAAGAGAAAAATTTTTATTTTTTGGAAATGAATACTCGGCTACAGGTAGAACATCCGGTAACGGAGCTTATTACCGGTATTGATTTAGTAGAACAGATGATACAAATCGCAAGTGGGGCTGTGCTATCTTTGGAGCAAAAAGATATCACTTTAAACGGGTGGGCTGTTGAAAGCAGGCTATATGCGGAAGACCCCTATAGAAATTTTTTACCGTCCGTTGGTAGATTGTCAAGATATAGACCACCTGAGGAAATCTCTGGGAAAGAGCTTACTGTCAGAAATGATACAGGTGTTTATGAGGGTGGTGAGATCTCAATATTTTATGACCCCATGATAGCAAAACTTTGCACTTGGTCACCTACACGTAACGCTTCTATTATTGCAATGAGAGACGCCTTAGATGGCTTTGAAATAGAGGGTGTGGAGCATAATATCCCTTTCCTTTCCGCAGTGATGGGACATCAGAAATTTATTGATGGAAACATTACAACGGCGTTCATTGAAGAAGAATACCCGGAGGGCTTTAAGGGAGTAAACTTTTCAGAAAGTGACTTAAAGCAATTAGCTGCGGGTGCTGTAGCGATGTTTTATAAAAGTGAGGTAAGGCGGTCTCAGATTTATGGACAGATAAGCAATTCTCTAAAACCAATTGGAAGCGATTGGTGCGTTTCTCTTCAGGGAAGCGAATTTTTTGTTTCAATTGATGCCCTTATTGATAGTGCGGTTATAACTTACAAAACCGGAGAGATTTACCAAATATCAACCGACTGGAAACCAGGTTTCAAAAAGGCAACGGTTTATGTTGATAAGGATTATTTTATTTGCAAAGTAACAGAGATAACTGGAGGTTTTTGTTTTAAACTTAGAGGTGCTGATTTAAAAATTTATGTTAGGTCACCAAATCATGCCAAGTTAGCCTCTCGTATGTTAAAGAAAAAAGCCAAAGATCTTTCGAAAAGTCTAATCTGCCCAATGCCTGGATTATTGATAAATTTGAGTGTGTCTGTCGGAGATACAGTTGAAGAAGGTCAAGCTTTATGTACGGTAGAAGCAATGAAAATGGAAAATATCTTAAGATCTGAAACTAAAGGTGTCATCAAAAAAATAAATGCGAATATGGGAGATAATTTGGCTGTTGACTATGTTATTTTGGAATTTGAATGAGTACCCCAACAAGTCAACCAGATTATTGGTTGATTAACTTTAGATTTATTTTAATTTCCTGCTTTCTAAGAGGCATTTTATCTATACTTCGTGAAATTTCCCGAACGTTCCAGGGAGAGGACTTGCGTAGAGCTATAGTTCCGTCTTTACCAATTAGCACAAGCATGAAACCACGAGGCCTTAGTTGCTTTCTGATATCTGATTTTTTTAAAGGGTCGGTGTCTATTAGAACCACAACATCTCTGTTTATTAGTGCGTCAGGTCTTTCATTTAAAAGTTTTATTTGCCTGATGAAATTAGGATCTTGTGGGCTGTCAGCAAATACTAAAACCACTCTTTTTATCAAAATTAAGTCTTGCAAGTTAAGTTTTTCAGAACCGAAGAGTTGTAATTGGTTTATTAACTTTCTGTTAATCTCGTCGGCACTTGCAAGCACTGGATTAAATAGGGCCATAGCTAAGATTAAAATAAATTTCATAGGATCTCCTTATAAGGTTTAATATATGTAGTCGTTCTACTAATAATAAGTACCTGTCAGAAGAAAATAAAATTTGGTATGAGTTAAGTGTTTTTTTAAATTATTTTATATGGAGTTTAAAATTAGACATTTCTCTTAAAGTGGTTGTCTTAGGGAATTTAAAAATAACATAGGCTGATGTGCAGGAGCATAATAAAATGACTAAGCAAAAAGATCGATGGAACACTCGGGTTAAAAGAGAAAACCCTGACAGAAGTCTTGAAGATTTGAATTGGGCAAGCCCAGAGGGTATTCCAATTTCGCCTCTCTACACATCCGACGACCTGGTGGGGCTGTCGCACCTTGAATCAACGCCTGGCGAACCTCCATTTGTGCGTGGCCCAAGGTCAACAATGTATGTTGGTCGAGCCTGGACGATAAGGCAGTATGCAGGTTTTTCTACGGCTGAGGAGTCAAATGTTTTTTATAAAAAGGCACTTTCTTCTGGCCAACAAGGGATATCTGTTGCTTTCGATTTGGCGACACACAGAGGATACGATAGCGATCATGAAAGAGTTGAGGGAGATGTAGGAAAAGCAGGAGTCGCAATTGATAGCGTAGAGGATATGAAGATCTTATTTAAGGACATACCTCTCGATAAAATCAGTGTTTCAATGACTATGAATGGGGCGGTTATTCCTATTTTGGCGTCGTTCATTGTTGCTGCCGAAGAGCAAGGTGTGAGTCAGGAATTGCTTTCAGGAACTATTCAAAATGATATTCTAAAAGAATTCATGGTTCGAAATACTTATATTTATCCTCCAGAGCCATCAATGAGAATAGTTGGTGATATAATCGAATATACATCTATTAACATGCCACGCTTCAACTCTATTTCTATTTCGGGATACCATATGCAAGAAGCTGGAGCGAACTTAGTACAGGAGCTAGCTTTCACGCTTGCTGATGGAAAAGAATATGTTAGTTCCGCCATAAATCGGGGAATGGACGTGGATGCATTTGCTGGTAGGTTATCCTTCTTTTTTGCTATTGGAATGAACTTTTTTATGGAGGTTGCCAAGTTGAGAGCAGCCCGTCTGCTTTGGCACCGCATTATGGTTGAATTTAATCCCAAAAATCAAAACTCCTTAGTTTTGAGGACGCATTGTCAAACCTCAGGTGTTTCGCTTCAGGAGCAGGATCCATACAACAACATAGTAAGAACAGCTTATGAAGCAATGAGTGCGGTGTTAGGAGGCACTCAGTCTCTGCATACTAATAGCTTCGATGAAGCAATGGCTTTACCAACAGCATTTTCTAGCCGGATAGCTAGAAACACTCAGTTAATTCTTCAGAATGAGACAAAAGTAACAAAGGTAATAGATCCTCTTGCCGGTTCATATTATGTGGAGAAACTAACCTCTGAAATAGCTGAAGAGGCCTGGAAGTTGATATTGGAAATAGATGAGCTGGGTGGCATGACCAAAGCAGTTGCTGCTGGGATGCCAAAATTGAAAATTGAAGAAGCTGCAGCAACACGACAAGCGCTAGTAGACCAGGGTGAAGAAGTAATAGTAGGTGTAAATAAGTATAAACTTGAAAAACAAGATGGTGTTGATATTCTGGAGGTGGATAATGTTGCTGTCCGTGAGAGTCAAATTCTACGAATAAATAAAGTTAAAAATTCTCGTA
>JAQBUS010000218.1 GCA_027623875.1 Pseudomonadota bacterium | reverse complement strand
ATGATGTTTCTGAACGACACTTTCAGTTTAATCTCTCTGGAACTTGGGACAAAGGTAAAAGCTGTGATACCTTTGGACCAATTGGACCTTGGTTAGTAACTCGAGATGAAATTCCCAATCCACAAAATCTCTCGATGAGCTTGGACCTCAATGGCAGGCGAATGCAGACTGGCAATACACAGACAATGATTTTCAGTGTCGCGGAGATCATTGAGCATTTGAGTTCTCTAATGACGTTACACCCTGGAGATATTATTTCAACTGGGACCCCACCGGGAGTAGGAACCGGAATGAAACCTAATCCAATTTACTTAAAGAAGGGCGACATAATGGAGCTGGAAATTGATAAACTTGGGCGTCAAACTCAACCAGTAGATCAGGATACCTAAATATGGATGACTTACTTGTAATCGGTAAAATATCTGAAGAAGCAGAAATACGTCTTAAAGCTCAATTCATACTTCATAAAAGCACAGAGATCGCAGATTTTGATGCGTTTATAAAAGAGTTCGGGCATAGGATAAAAGCCATATCAACAAATGGATTTGTGGGTGCAAAAAAAGAACTAATATTAAAACTAAAAAACCTTAAAATAATTTCTTCAAACGGGGTTGGCTATGATGCAATCGATACAGAGGCATGCGTAAGCCGTGAAATAATAGTCACTCCTGATGTTTTAAACGCAGAGGTTGCAAATACTACCGTCATGATGTTTTTAAATTCTTTTAGAGAATTCACCCTAAACGAGGAGCATGTTAGATCTCGCCGCTGGGCCACAGAAGGTATGGCCCCTTTTTCTCGATCTCCAGATAACAGAGTAGTTGGTATTATCGGTATGGGTCGTATCGGGATGGAGATTGCAAAAAGGCTCTCCATTTTTAACCCCAGCATTTTATATCACTCCAGAACTCCAAAAGAGGTGCCATACAAATATTATGCCGACCTAAAGGATATGGCAAAGGACAGTGAGGTATTAATTTGCATTACTCCAGGAGGAAAAGCGACTTCTAAAATTGTTAACATTGATATTATTAATGCTCTTGGCCCAGAAGGCACTCTTATAAATGTAGCACGTGGGTCTGTAGTAGACGAAGACGCATTAGTTTTAGCTTTAGAAGAGGGTCGGTTAGGTTATGCAGCCTTAGACGTCTTTGAGAAAGAGCCTAAAGTTCCAGAAAAACTTTTAAAAATGCCTAATGTTGTTCTATTACCCCACGTGGGAAGTGCTACATTTGAAACACGCAAAGCAATGTCAAACTTAACGGTTGATAATCTTCTAAATTTTAAAGAAAATGGAACTCCTCTAACACCAGTCCCCGAGTGTTTACACCTAGTGCAAAGCACCCCTGAAAATTCAAAATGAATCAGAGCATGAGCTAACTAAGAATGAAAATTTATAAAATCATGACCCACAGTGACTATAAAGCATTTGAAAGTTTATCAGAATTCATAGGGTCATCTGTAGATTTATCGGATGGATACATACATTTCTCAACCGATAGACAATTGTTAGAAACAACCAAAAAACACTTCTATGGGAAGACTAACTTACACCTTGTTTGGGCAGAACATACTAAATTTGGCAAAGACCTTGTCTGGGAAATATCTCGTGGAGGAGATGAGTTTCCACACCTTTATAGAAAGTGGCATTTTAATGAAGTTGAAGGGGATTGTTTGCTGCCTTGGGAAAAAACACACCATGCCTTCCCTCCGGGACACCCGTGAAGTTTAGTGAAAAAATTGGGTTAAAAATACTCAACAATTTTGACCCGGAGACAGCTCATAACATAGCACTAAAAGCACTAAAATTTGGATTTTCTCCTAGAATAAAGCCATACCAAAGCGATAAGTTACATATAAGCTTAGCGGGGCTTAAATTAAAAAACCCAGTGGGCCTAGCAGCTGGCTTTGATAAAAATGCTGAAAGCTGTGGGCGGCTATCCAAGTTAGGCTTTGGTTTTTTAGAAATCGGAGCCGTGACACCTATTGCTCAAAAAGGAAATGCTAAGCCTAGGCTTTTTAGACTCTACGAAGATAACGCCATTATTAATCGGTTTGGGTTTAATAATAATGGAAGCGAAGCAGTGAATAAAGAACTTATGGGTTATAATTCCTTAACTCCAATTGGCATTAATCTGGGAGCCAACAAAAATAGTATTGATAGAATAGCAGACTATTCTAAGGTGCTTTCAACCTGTGGAGATCTAGTTGATTTCGCCACTCTTAATATTTCCTCTCCAAACACAGAAAAATTACGCGAGTTACAGAAACCGGCAGAGCTTATGAAACTGGTTTCACAAATCGAAGACTCTCGCTCTAAACTAAAAAAATATATTCCGATTTTCATAAAAATTTCTCCAGACTTAAAGGATGATGAACTCGAACTCCTCATAAAAACAATCCTACAGTCAGGCATAGATGGCCTTATAGCAACGAACACGACGTTGAGCCGTAGGGATCTAAAAAGTAGTTTTTCTAAGGAATCTGGTGGCCTATCTGGAGAGCCCTTAAAAAATAAATCCACAAGAGTAATTGCAAAAATTTCTAATTTTTCAGATGGAAAACTGCCGATAATCGGTGTCGGAGGCATTAGTTCGGCGAGGGATGCATATGAGAAAATTTGCGCTGGGGCTAGTGCTATTCAGATTTACACCACTATAATTTACAAAGGTTTTTCAGTAATTAATGAAATATCCGAAGGTTTGGACAAGCTCTTGATTACCGACGGGCAGAACAAATTGTCCCATGCCGTTGGATCTAAACGGTCTGAGTGGCTTTAATTTCTTAAAACCACTCGAGTCATAAGAAACTTAAACAACAATTATGTTATCAGATTAAATGTTAGAAATAGTTCGTTCTAAGGCAGGGTACTTTATACCCAGTGTGATTGTTCTGAATATAAAAAGAACTATCAGACCTATCCATAGTCCATCATTCCCAAATGCTGGAACTAGAACACTCAAAAATATAACATAAGCCACAAAAGATATCGCCATCATATTCCTCATATCCCGTGTTCTTGTTGCACCGATAAATATTCCATCGAGCATCCAAGCAAAAATGCCGATAACCGGCAGTATTAAAAGATACTTTAAGTAACTATTTGCCTCTTCTCGGACAAGTTCTGATGTTGTCATTAAGTTAACAAATGAGTTGCCAAAACTAAACAAAATAACTATCCAAATCAACACCATGACAGCGCCCCACAATGACGTCAGTAGGGCAGCACGCCGAAACCTTTCTCTGTTTCTTGCGCCGAATGCCTGCCCCACTAAACTTTCCGCAGAAAAAGCGAAACCATCCAGAGCAAAGGCGCTAATACTTAAAAATTGTAACAGTATTTGATTGGCAGCTAAAGTCACATCGCCGAAATCTGAACCTATGAAAAGAAAGGACACAAAAGCTGCTTCAAGGAGTACTGACCTGATTAATATATCGCTATTGACACTAGCCATTTTTTTTAAACGGCTCCTGTCAAAAATCAGGCTCCTGTCAAACCAACCCGAGAGTGGTGAAATTTTCTGACAAAGAAATAATCCAATTGCCAATCCAGACCACTCAGCAATAAATGTAGCGTAGGCCACTCCCTCAATTCCAAATTCCCAGTGCAATACAAACAAAAAATCAAGAATTATATTTAAACCGTTCATTGCAATCTGAATTAACAAAACAGCCTTTGTTTTTTCTAAGGCAATTAACCACCCAGTAATACCAAATAACGAAATTGCGGCTGGGGCTGAAAAAACTCGGATACTCATATACCTAGAGGCCATACTTTCTACCTCGGCAGAAGCCGGAGAGAT
>JAQBUS010000217.1 GCA_027623875.1 Pseudomonadota bacterium | reverse complement strand
TCATTTCTAATAAAAAAAATTCCTTTAAATTTAACGTAAATCATGAGCAAAAAACCAAAATATGTTTAGAATTGAACTTAGTTAATTTGCAAAAATTTAGTTTCACTGGTCACTTATTAGGCACCGGTAAGGGCAGCTGGCTGTTAGAAGCAAAGATTAATGCGGTTGTAACCCAAAGTTGCATTGTCACCTTCGAAAATGTAACTACAAAAATTTCTGAACCCGTTAAACGCTTATTTATAAAAGACTTACTGGTAATTGACGGTAGTGAAAGTGATTTTCTCTCTAACATTGAAAAAGAAAAGCTTACAGATAAAATAAATTTACTTAGCGTAGCCACTGAGGAACTTATCTTGTCTATTCCTCTATATCCTAGGCTTAAGAATTTAGAACCGCTAAACCAAAATTTTCCTACGTCGGAAATTAAAGAACTAATTGACAGCAACAATAAACCCTTTGCTTCTCTTGCCTCTTTAGCAAAAAAAATGAAATCCCAAAAAGATTAAAATATTTATATCGCAAATATTATTAATTACTTAATCATCCACTCAAAAAAGATGCTATTTTAGATAATCAGACTGGACGCCATGCTATTAAAGCGTTAAACAAAAAAATTCGTAAAATATCGCAATCTAAAGACTAAGATTTAAGCTTAATAATCAAGGTGAACTCATGGCAGTCCAACAGAATAAAGTATCCCGTGCACGTAGAAATAATCGTCGGTCTCATCACGCATTATCCGCGACATCGATAAATGATTGTTCAAACTGCGGGGAACAAAAAAGACCACATCACGTATGTCCCTCATGTGGCCATTATGCAGAACGCGAAGTTGTTTTGATGCAGGAAGTAGTAGAGCTGGACGAAGACGTCGCTTAAGCCTAATCTAACTGCATCTAAGCAGTTCATATGTAGGCATTAATTTGAATCAAGAAAAAATAGTTATTTCGATAGACGCAATGGGGAGTGAAAGAGGCCCCAAAGCAGTCGTGGACGGAATATTGCAAAGCGCTGAAATGAACCCTAATGTGGAATTTATTGTCCATGGGGATGAAGTATCGATCTCAAAGCTGATTGAAAATAGCAACCTTCAATCTAGGTGCCAAATTCTAAATTCCAGTGATCTTGTATCAATGGATGACAAACCAAGCCAAATTGTAAGAAACGGGAAAAACACCTCAATGTGGTCGGCTATAGAATCGGTCAAGCAGGGAAAAGCACAAGTATGTGTGAGCTGTGGAAACACTGGTGCCCTCATGGCTTTATCCATGTTTCGTCTACGCAGACTGAAAGGGGTGAATAGACCCGCTATTGCTTGTTTGTGGCCGTCTGTAAGCAAATTAGGATACAATATCGTTCTAGATGTTGGCGCAGATATTAAGGCTGATCAAGATGATCTTTTCCAATATGCCATGATGGGGCTAAATTATGCCAGGAAAGGTTTTGGTATTAAGAAACCTCGTATTGGCATATTAAACGTAGGGACAGAGGAGCATAAGGGTAGAAGTGAGCTTAAATTAGCATATGACTTAATTTCATCCGCATCTGATAAAGAGGGCTTTGAATTTGTTGGGTTCGTGGAAGGCAGTGATATACCATCTGAAGAAGTGGATATTATAGTCACAGATGGTTTCACAGGAAATATCGCCATTAAAACGGCTGAAGGAACAGCAAATCTAATTTCTGGAAAAATGAAATCCGCATTTAAAACTAATTTCTTTTCAGGACTAGGCGGGTTATTAGCTGCTTCCTCTTTAATAAAATTAAAAAAAGAAATCGACCCACGACAGGTAAATGGTGGGATTTTTTTAGGATTAAATGGTATAGTCATTAAATCGCATGGCTCTGCAGACCCGACGGGCATAGCATCTGCCATCAATTTGGGCATTACACTAGCCGAATCTGGTTTTTATGATTCTGAAAACAATGCAGAAAGACCAACTTAATGACAAAATATACTAGAAAATGATTCGACGATCAAACATCATAGGAATAGGGCATTTTCTTCCAGATCGAATAGTGGAAAACCAAGAGTTTCAAAATTGGATAGAAACCTCGGACGACTGGATCGAGTCTCGATCTGGTATAAAAAAAAGGCATTTTGCGACGAAGAACCAGAACACATCTGATCTAGCCATCGGAGCGGCTAAGGTAGCCTTAGAGAATGCTAAAATAGATAAATCTCAAATAGATGCTATAATTGTCGCTACATCTACACCCGATACAACATTTCCTGCAGTTGCCACAATTGTTCAGGGCGCATTAGGCATAACTACTGGCTTTGCTTATGATGTCCAAGCAGTGTGTGCCGGGTTTGTTTTTGCTTTGGCAAATGCCGACGCATTAATCGTCTCTAAACAAGCTAGCACCGTTTTAGTAATTGGAGCAGAGACCTTCTCTCGAATTATGGACTGGGAAGATAGATCTACTAGTGTTTTATTTGGAGATGGAGCAGGTGCAGTTATTCTAACATCACGCGAAGGCTCAGGTTCGAACAAGGATACCGGTATTTTGGCGACTGACCTTAATTCAGACGGTCGCTATCGAGATCTTTTATACGTAAATGGTGGTGTATCATCTACTCAAACAAGCGGCGTACTAGTAATGCAAGGAAAAGAGGTATTTAAGCATGCCGTAGAAAAATTGAGTGCGACCGCAGGGAAAGTGCTTGAAAAAGCAGATCTATCGAGCACTGATGTCGATTGGATGGTACCACACCAAGCTAATATAAGAATAATTAAAGCCACAGCTCAAAAAATGAATTTACCCATGGAGAAAGTTATAGTTACAGTTCAAGATCATGGGAATACTTCAGCTGCATCTATTCCGTTAGCACTAGCTGTCGCAAACCAAGAGGGTAAGTTTAAAAAAGGTGATCTTATTCTAATGGAGGCAATCGGAGGTGGGCTCACCTGGGGATCGATAGTTTTACGTTTGTGATATTTAGATAGAATTATTTAAAAAAAATTGCAAAGTTATTGACTCATAAATTATCCTGCGCCTATCATATACAAACACGAGGAAAAAATGGCTTTAAAAACTTTAACGCGAATAGATTTAAGCGAAGCAGTTTATCGTGAACTGGGTCTATCTCGAAATGACGCTGCGGAACTTGTGGAGAACGTACTAAGCCATATCTCGGAATCTCTATTAAAAGGTGAGCAAGTAAAAATTTCGTCCTTCGGGACATTCAGTGTTAAAAAGAAAAATGAGCGCATCGGTAGAAACCCTAAGACTGGCGAAGAGGCCATTATATCGAGTAGAAATGTGCTTTCATTCCGTCCTTCACATGTAATGAAAGAACGTGTGCAAACAGGAAATAAATAAGGTTTATTCATCAATAAATAATAAGGAAAATCAATGGTTGTAAAGGCCCCTGGTGCATTTAGAACTATAAGTGAGGTTTCGGAATGGCTGGAATTACCGGCACACGTTCTAAGATTTTGGGAAAGTAAGTTTAATCACATTAAACCTGTAAAGCGTGCTGGAGGTCGGCGCTACTATAGGCCCAACGATATAGCGCTAATCGGAGGGATTAAACAACTTCTACATGATAATGGAATGACTATTCTTGCTGTACAGAATAAACTAGCCGAAGAAGGGGTGGAGGCTGTGAGTAAATACTCAAAACCTTTCTCTTCAAAGGTCAATCCTAAAACCCAATCGCCAAATCTGAATGACCATAAAGATCTTAGTAAAGTGCAACTTCAAAATGATAAGATATTCGGACACGAAATGCCGCATTCCAAGGGTTTTAATTCTAGCACCGATGGCATCTCCTCTCATGAATTAACAAACTTAACTAAAACTCT
>JAQBUS010000216.1 GCA_027623875.1 Pseudomonadota bacterium | reverse complement strand
TCAAAGCGTCTAATAATCTAATATATCCAGCTAAAAGGCCCAGTACCAGTCCAATACCTACTGACACTAAAGATACAGCTATTCCCACTGTCAGAGATATTCTTCCACCATTTATAACCCTAGAGAAAATATCTCTCCCTAAAAAATCAGTCCCAAAAAAAATCTCTGCACTGGGTGGTTTAAGCCTCATGATGGGGTTTATAGATGTTGGCTCCACAACAAATAGTGGCCCAAAAATAGCAATCAACGCTAAACAAATTAGAATCGAAATACCAACGACTAAAGCCCTATTAGACATAATAATTTTAAGGACTCCGGTCTCGTCCTTAAGCTCTGGATCAGAAGTGGTAGACATCAGTATCTTATCCTTGGATCTATCAATGTGTAGCTCAAATCGATCAACAAATTAATAAATATATAAATAAAGCTAAAGAAAAGAATTAATCCTTGAATGACAGGGTAGTCACGCGCCTGAACAGCATCTAATACCAGACGACCCAAACCAGGTATGTTATAAACACTTTCTGTTACGACAACGCCACCAATCATAAGAGCTATACTAATCCCAAGAACTGTCACAATTGGAACCGCAGCATTTGGCAGTGCGTGTCGAGCAAGAACTTTAAGTTCAGTTTGCCCTTTTGCTCGAGCCGTTCGAACATAATCTTCATTCAATGTTTCAACTACGGAAGCTCGAGTCATCCGTGCTATTAGAGCAATATAAATTACACTCAAAGTACAATCAGGTAGTGTAATATGTTTCAGGTATAATAAAAATCCATACTCAAACGGGCTTTTGTAACCCTGAACAGGAAGCCATCTCAATTCCATCGAAAAGAAATAAATAAGAATGTACCCAAGAACAAAAATAGGAATAGAAAAACCGGCAACAGAGAAAACCATCACAAATTTATCGATCCAGCTTCCCGCCTTGTAAGCAGCAATAGTTCCAAGTGGAACTGCAACCACAATCGTTAAAACAATTGTTGCTGCTGCCAGCATAAGGGTTGGCTCTAACCTCTGACTTATTAGGGTTGTTACCGGTAAACTTGAAAAAATTGCTGTTCCAAAATCACCACTTGCCAACTGTAGGATCCATCTCCACATCTGGACATAAATTGGATCATTTAAACCAAGCTGTGTTCGAATTCGCTCAACATCCTCAGCTGTAGCGTAATCACCAGCTATAACTGCCGCGGGATCCCCGGGGCTCAAACGTAACAGTAGAAAAACAAAAAGTGCCACAATCACCATAACTGGGATCGTTGCTAAAGTTCGTTTTACAACATAAAAAAACATTATTTCTCCGAAAACTTAAATTATTATTATTTTAGATAAATTTTGGCCGCCTGAAAACAGACGGCCAAAATAAATTAATAACAGTTTTTATTCTACTGACATATTCCAGAAGAATTGCACAGGTGATTTAATCAAACCTTTAACGTTATTATTATACGCTACAGGTGTGAAAAACTGACCAAGTTGTGCTGAAGCTCCAATCGCCCAAAGCCTTTCTTGCGCCTTTGTTGCAAGAGCTTGTTTTTCTGATTTAGAACTAGCGGTAGCAAAACTTGCGCGCGCAACTTCCAATTCAGAATCTGTTGGCCATCCAAACCATCCCGCATCGGGGTTTCCAGAGAATGCGATTGCCATTGGATCCATAACATCAGCACCAATCCACCAAGTATGGAAGATATTCCATCCACCATCAGCAACCGGATCACGTAAAGCTCTGCGAGAAGTCAAAGTGGACCAATCCATAGCTTGCAAATCAACCTCAAATCCTACCTGTCGTAATCTTTCAGCTGTAATAAGTGAAAAACTGGAAAGAAGTGGGATATCGGTCGGTTGCATTATTAGTACTGGTGTACCGTCATAGCCGGCTGCTTTTAGAGCTGCTGCTGCTGCATCGATACTAGCAGTAGATATAATATCTGATCCAGCATCGTTTTCCATTGGTGTTCCACATGGGTAGACAGAGTAGCAAGTCTTCCAAAATTTAGAATCTCCAACAGCACCAGTTAGATAGTCTTCTTGCTTAACGGACATGATTGCTGCACGCCGAATCGCTAAGTTATCAAAAGGTGGTAAGAGGTGATTAAACCGCATGAACCCAATATTACCTAGAGGATCATTAACCTCGACAGTAATGTCTGGTGACGCATCAAGAATCGGAACCAAGTCATTTGCTGGGGATTCAAAAAAATCTACTTCTCCAGAAATCAAAGCATTCATAGCTGTAGATTGATCCGGGAAATAGTTCCACTCAACACGATCTACCAACGCTAATTTACCACCAGAAGCAGCTGATGCTACTTCGCTTCGCGGTTTGTAGTCATTGAACTTAGTATAAACAACTTTTGCACCAGGAACCCAAAGATCTTTTTCAAATACGAATGGACCAGAACCTGTGTAGTCAGTTATTTGCTCGAATGCATCCGTGGCCGCAACACTAGCTGGCATCATAAATGGCACGTTTGAAGAAATCTTACCTATTGATTCCAGAACTAGCCCAAAAGGCTTAGCAAGTTTCATTTCGATAGTTTTAGAATCTAACGCTGTAAGGCTACCCATTGAACCCATTAGCTGCTGACCCATGCCGTCACGCTTTCCCCAACGCTCTAATGAAGCAACGCAGTCTGCTGCTGTCACAGGATCACCGTTGTGGAATTTAAGACCGTCACGCAAAGTGAAAGTCCAAGTCAGTGAGTCATCTGATGTAGTGTAAGTATCTACCATTTGCGGCTGAGGTGTAAAGCTCTCGTCCATAGCAAATAATGTATCATATATCATATAACCATGGTTCCGACTTATATACGCTGTTGTCCAAATCGGGTCTAGGTTTTTCAAGTTAGCGTGGGGAATAACACGCAAAACAGATTCAGCTTGGGCAACTGAAAAAATTCCCAATCCCCCAACTACCAATCCTGTAAAGCCAGCCAGCATTCGGCTGCCTACTCCAGAAATTACTTTAAACATTTTTTTCTCCTAAATTTTCGCCCTCATTTGTCAGGTTTGATCTTCACAAGCATAGAGACAAAATCACAGGCAGGTCTCACAAGAAAAGTTGGTTAACAACTTTTTGTCAACCGAAATTTGTTATTTTTTTAGATTAAAGTCCTTGATTTAACATTTAATATATATTTCTATTAGTTTACTACTTTTTTCAAATTCTAACTAAATCGTTGACTTGCTCAACGGCCATTATTAACCATCAGAAGTGTCATCAATATCTATTTTCATCGACTAACTTCGAATCACTTACAAAAATAATTCTGGAGTCAAAAATGCACCGAAAACCTAAAATCGCCTTTGCTGGATTTCAACATGAAACAAATACATTTGCACCCTTCCTAACTGAATTTAGTAATTTCGAAACCCCTGGAGCATGGCCAGCCTTTACTGAAGGAGAACCAATAAAAACTATTTGCGCTGGCTTAAATGTTCCAATTAGCGGATTTATGGAAGCGAACGAGAATTTTGATTTAATTCCACTAACATACGCAGCAGCTGAGCCTGGGGGATTAGTCACTAAAAATGCATTTGATAAAATTAGCAACAGTATTATTGAATCAAAAACTCAGGACCCTTAGACGGGTTATATTTCGATCTTCACGGCGCAATGGTTACTGAGGGCTTTGATGACGGTGAGCAAGAACTACTTGAAAGGGTTCGAGACCTAGTCGGGCTAGATATGCCCATAGTTGTCAGCCTAGATTTGCATGGAAACATCAGTCCGAAGTTTATTGACCTCGTAAGTGCTGTGACAATTTATAGAACTTACCCCCACATTGATATGGCTATGACCGGGCGTAGAGCGGC
>JAQBUS010000215.1 GCA_027623875.1 Pseudomonadota bacterium | reverse complement strand
TAGCGCAAGCCATACCGGGCCGGGTGTTAAAAATAAGGCAACCAGCGCCCCACAATAAAAAACAAAATCCCAAAAACTTGCACTCAAAGGGTGGCACTCCTTACAAAAATCGTAGCAAAATACAAATTTTGAAAATTACTTCACTTGTACTACAGAGGAATAACCCGCTGTTTGAGAAATAGAGAACTGCTGCGATACATCTTCAATTTCTTTAAAAAGCTCTGACCCTGTTCCTGTCATCCAAGCCTGAGCTTTAAGGGTCAAAATTTCAGCATATAAGTCTGACTGTCTCTTTTTGTCCAAGTGCGCAGATATCTCATCAAGAAGGATAATTGGTGGGCTCCCAAACTCTTTTATTATTGCACGAGCATTTGCTAAAATTATAGAAATCAATAGCGCTTTCTGTTCTCCAGTTGAACAATATTTTGCATCCATATCTTTCTCTTTATAACGAACAAGAAGATCGATCCTGTGAGGGCCTATTAGTGTCCGTCCTGCTTTAATATCCTTCTGACGGTATTTTTCAAAAGCTTCCCTCAAATCTTCCACTGTATCAAACAGGTATTCGTCAGTTAAATTTTGTACAAAAAGATCTGCTTCCGGAAATTCGGATTCCGAACTGGAAATTGCAGATGCTAGCTTATTCAATACATCAGCTCTATTGTTAACGATTTCTGCGCCAGCGGAGGCCATCTGATCTTCTAGCGCACGATACCAAGTCAAGTCACCAACACCCTCACGAAGTAAGAAATTGCGTTCTCTCATAGCTTTTTCATACTTAAGAAGTAAGCTCCCATGTGTAGGTCGAAGGGAGTTGGTCAATCGATCAAGAAACCTGCGTCGGGATTCTGATCCATCTACCCACAAACGATCCATAGTCGGCACCAACCAAATTACTCTAAAAAGCTTACCTAATGCGAGTTGCGGCACTATCTTACCGTCGATTATAACAATCCTATTTGCACTAGGTTCAATACGGCTTTCAATGCTACTCTGAGAACCCATTGAACTTAATGCTGCTGAAACTTTCCAACCAACAACCTCAGGAGTTTTAATCATATCAGTGACTTTTGAGTTTCTTAGACCACGACCAGGAGAAAGCATGGATATAGCTTCTAGGACATTAGTTTTTCCTGAACCATTTGAACCATACAGAACTATGGGGCGTCCATCCAGGATTAACCTTGAATCCAAATGAGACCGAAAATGAGAAAGCCTTACATCGGTTAGCCTAAGCTCTGACATAACCCGTCTTCAAACACGCATTGGCATAACTACATAAATTGCCGAATTGTCATTTCCTTCGCGCATCAAAGTTGGGTCTCCTGAAGAATTAAACATAAAAACAGCACTATCTCTTTCAACTTGATTTGCTATTTCTAACAAATATTTTGCATTAAAGCCTATTTCCAAATCTTCATCTTTGTATTCCACTGAAAGTTCCTCTTCTGCCGTTCCACTATCTGGAGCATTAACAGACACAACCAAACGGTCACGCGACAGAGTTAGCTTTACGGTTCGAGACCTTTCCGAACTTACCGTGGACACTCTGTCTACTGCCTGAGAAAACTGAGCACTATCAACTTCTAAAGTTCTTGTATGTGACTTTGGTATAACTCTTGTATAATCTGGAAATGTCCCATCAATCACCTTTGAAGTCAAAGTTATGTCAGAAGTAGCAAACCGAACTTTGGTGGCACTCACGGAAACAGCTATTTGAGCTTCATCATTGTCCAACATCTTTCTTAATTCAGTAACAGTTTTTCTGGGCACTATCACACCGGGCATATTACTTGCCCCATCAGGTAAGTTCTCGTCAATACGTGCTAATCTATGTCCGTCTGTTGCAACACAGCGAAGAACTTTTCCGCCCTCTCCATCTGAAGTATGCATATACACACCGTTCAAATAGTAACGTGTCTCCTCTGTTGAAATAGCAAACTTGGATTTATCAAACAAACGCCTCAGTACGCCAGCCGGTACATAAAAGTTCGACTCATAATCAGATGAAGCCATCAAGGGGAAATCTTCTTTAGGAAGTGTGGCCAATGAGAAGTTAGAACGCCCCGCCTCGACAATCAATCTTCCAGATGTTCCATCGTCAGATAGAGAAACCAAAGAACCATCTGGTAGCTTTCTAACAATGTCATTTAACATAGTAGCTGAGACAGTCGTTGCGCCGCCTCTTTCAATATTTGCAGATGTTTTATCAATAATCTCTATGTCTAAATCCGTAGCCCTAAAACTTACCACGTCCCCAGCAGCTTCAATTAAAACATTTCCAAGTATCGGTATTGTATTTCTTCTCTCAACCACAGATTGCGACTGGCTTACTGCTTTTAAAAGCACACCTCTCTCAATGCTAAATTTCATCAGCTTTTCCTCTTATACTATTGGGAAATAAGCAAAACAGTTTTTCTCTTATAATACAAACGTTTTTTTGCAATCTAGATGCTATATAAAAATGTCAAAAGTTTAGGCTTCTAACATTCTACGTAATAATTCTACATCTTCAGAAAATTGACTGTCTTGAGATTTTAAATCCTCAATTTTACGAACCGCGTGCATTACGGTGGTATGATCACGATTACCAAATCTTCTGCCAATTTCCGGATAAGATCTAGAAGTCAAATTTTTTGCAAGATACATCGCCATTTGACGCGGTCGAGCTATACTTCGTGATCTACGGGGTGATAATAAATCTGACATCCTTACATTATAGTAATCACAAATTTTTCTCATAATCTCATCTATCGTTACCTTGCGATCAGACGCTCTAAGGATATCAGCTAAACTTTCTTGAGCCATCTCTAATGTAATTTGTCGGCCCACAAGAGAAGAAAAAGCAAATAATCGAGTTAAAGCACCTTCTAAAACTCTTACATTAGTAGATATTCTTTGGGCAAGAAACTCCAGAACTCCATTCGCAATATCTAAGTCATTATACTGGACTCTGTAATTATCAACTTTTTCTTGCAATATACCAAGGCGTAACTCGTAATCAGTCGGGTGAAGGTCTACTACCAAGCCACACTGCAACCGAGATCTAATACGATCTTCCAAGCCATCTATTTCTCCTGGAGCACGGTCCGCAGAAATCACAATTTTCTTTTGCTGATCAATTAACGCATTAAAAGTGTGGAAGAACTCGTCTTGGGTGCTATCCTTGCCTGCAATAAACTGGACATCGTCCACCATCAGAACATCGACAGATCTAAACAATTCCTTAAAATTCATCATTTGTTTGTCTCGCAAAGCTTGAATGAAGCGATACATAAATTGTTCAGCGCTTAAATAAACAACTTTAAGATCCGGTGAGCTTTGCCTTAGCTCAGTTGCTATAGCGTGCATCAAGTGAGTCTTACCTAATCCCACCCCACCATAAAGGAAAAGAGGATTAAAAGCGGTAGAATCTCCAGTGGCAACCCTTCGAGCAGCAGCATGTGCAAGTTCATTGGGCTTTCCGACTACGAATCTACCGAACGTGAACCTTTTATCTAGAGGGGCGCCAAGATTTCTTTCCCTCTCAAGAATTATTTTTTTCGGCTCAATTTTTTCAACATTATTATCTGTCTTTATTACTGTCTCTGTTTTAAATTCAAGACGAGAAATTTCTATTCCGAATGTACTAAACTGTAACTTAATTTGATCCCCATAATTTCTAGAAATCCAATCTCCCTGGAACCGTGTTTTAACAGAAAGAACAGCTTTATCTTTATCCAAAGATATCAAACTTAAAGGCTTTATCCACGTCTGGTAATTATTTTTCCCAAGAGACTTCTCTAAATTTTTAGATACCTGGGACCAAATCTTTAAAGTCATA
>JAQBUS010000214.1 GCA_027623875.1 Pseudomonadota bacterium | reverse complement strand
GGCTAGACTACGGCTCCCCCCGCCGAGAATCTGTCCAATAATCGCTGGTTGGATTTCTAACACTCCGCGAACGAAGAAACTGTTTAGGGCAACAATAGATAGGGCCATAAAAATAATTGGTGTCTGTAACGCGACAACACCCCCATCGCGCAATCTTGTAATAAAATTTTCTTTAGTCTTTCCTTCGGATTGTCGTTCTTGGAGAGGTAACCAAATTAGAGTTAAGATAAATGGCAAATATAAAAGTGACGCAATTCCAAAAGTAACACCTAGACCTAGGCTAGCAATTGAAATCCCAGCCAATCCTGGCCCAACAATCCGTGACATACTAAATGATACTGAATTAAGGCCGATTGCGCTTGAAAGATACGGCCTGGGGACAATAAGTGATATAAATACGAGCCTAATCGGATGATGGATCGCGTTCAAAAACCCTAAAGAAAATGACAGAATTAACAGACTCTGAAGAGAGTGCATGTTGAGTATTTGTAAAACAACAATAAATACACTTACAAGTGCCATAAAAGACTTTGCCAACAGCATAGCCCTCCTCATATCCCACCGTTCTACGTATACTGCGAACACGGGCCCAAGAATACCTGCTGGCGCCATCAGTGCGAGGGATACAACACTAGTCCAAAAAGTAGACTCAGTGATTTGCCAAGCCAACCAACCCAAACCTATCTTTTGAATCCAGGTCCCAAGAAGAGAAAAAGTATTAGTGAGAAAGTAAACATTAAAAGCTCGAAGAGAAAATGCGTTCACTTTATTATTTTCAAATACATTTAATCACTTTCCGTAACCATCTCAAAGGACCTGAATGAAGTTTACAGATCTTCGCTAATGAGGCACAAAATTACGTACAACCATTCCTAACCAAGACAGGTATTTTTATTGGTGCACTGGGAGGGATTCGAACCCCCGGCCCCTTGATTCGTAGTCAAGTACTCTATCCAACTGAGCTACCAGTGCATCATGGTCTTAGCGATTTAGCCTTCAGGGTTGAGGTTTGCAAGCTAATTTCAAATGATCGCAGACTTCATTCCCAAATAATCTTACACCTTAGTTAATTAAAACTATATATATTTTTAAAATTGAGCTAAAAACACTAAACGTAGTAAAAGGACTAATATCACAAATTGGTAAAAAATTGGACAGTTTTAATACAATTAATAACACTAAATTGCGCTTTGACCGTTGACCTGCCAAAATCCTGAGGTTATGAAACGAGCTCTGAAGTAATATGATCGAATTGAAAAGTAAGATTAAGAAGATAATTAGGAACTTTAATTATGAAACGTACATTTCAACCCTCGAACTTGGTTCGCAAACACCGTCATGGCTTTCGATCGAGGATGGCAACAAAAGCGGGTAGAAAAATTCTGAATTCGCGTCGAGCCAAAGGCCGCAAGTCGCTTAGTGCATAATTATTTAGTTTAAAAATATTAAAAATTCTGTATAGATGGTCTAAGTTGCTAGGGAAAAACCTATCGGACTTGATATGACATTAGTACAAAAAAAAATAATAACTATAAAAAATCGTCGCGATTTCCTACTCACTGCTAAGGACATGCGTTCTGGACAGCCAGGGTTCCTATTGCAGGCCAGGAATAGGCTGGATGAGGGTAAGACTATTCGCGTAGGTTACACCTGTTCAAAAAAAATAGGTAACTCCGTATTAAGGAATAGAGCAAAGCGCCGATTACGTGAACTAGCTCGAATGGAGCTTGCCGCAAATGGAAATCCTGGCTGGGACTATGTTTTAGTCGGGCGACCAAAGGCAACCATTGCTAGAAAATTTGCTCTCTTAGTTGAAGACTTTTCTAGAGCCATAAAAAAAATTCACCGGTGAGACCCGCACTATATTTAGTGTCTTTACCTATCAGGGTCTATCGCCTTGTCTTTTCACGTTGGGTTGGAACAAATTGCCGTTATTCCCCAACCTGTTCAGCGTATGCATTAGAGGCCCTAGAGAAGCATGGGATTTGGAAAGGGATTTGGTTAACAATAAAGAGAGTGTCTACGTGTCACCCCTTAGGCGGGTCAGGAATAGACAACGTACCATAGTGCTTAGTTTTGTGCTTTTAAAAACGCTGGAAGTATGTTCGATTTAAACTCAAATTAGCCTTCACTTATTTAGAGCTCAGTAATATAGGTAATCCATGTTAGATAATTCTCCGATACATCCGCTTTTCAATAACGCCCCGGCCACAACTGAATTTAAAAAACTTAGAAAACGTATCATTAAGGAAACGCGTCAAGCAATCGACGACTTTGGGATGATAACACCAGGTGCAAAATGGTTGGTATGCTTATCCGGAGGCAAAGACAGCTACACCCTATTGGCAGCGTTAACTGAATTACAATGGAGAGGGTTATTACCCGTGGAAATTCTGGCCTGTAATCTAGATCAAGGGCAACCCAATTTTCCAAGCACAGTATTGCCTAGGTTCTTGGAGGAAATGGGCGTGCCTAATAGGGTAGAGTATCAGGATACATATTCGATCGTAACAGACAAAATTCCCCAGGGTAAAACTTTTTGCTCTTTGTGCTCTCGCCTAAGACGTGGGATATTGTATAGGGTCGCTCGGGAAGAAGGATGCACAGCTATAGTCTTAGGTCACCATAGAGAGGATATTTTAGAAACTTTCTTACTTAATCTCTTTCATGGCGCGCGCTTGGCAGCAATGCCTCCAAAACTTCTAAACGACGCTGGGGATCTATTTGTCTATCGGCCTTTATCATATGTTGCTGAGGCTGATTGCGATAAATTTTCGACAAACATGAATTACCCAATTATCCCTTGTGATCTATGTGGTTCGCAAGATGGTTTACAGCGACAAAATATCAAAGAGCTTTTAAATTCTTGGGAAACAAAAAATCCAGGTCGTAAGCAGAAAATATTTAGAGCCCTTATGAATATAAACCCTTCTCATCTTTTGGACCTAAACTTGTTTAACTTTCTTGATCTCGAACGGTTAGAATAAAATTAAATAGAGTTAAAATAGCTATAAATTAAAAGTCTTTACCCCCTCCAGTAGCTATATAAATCTGAAAAGAGCTTGACCTTTCTACGCGCAACCTATTGAACCGCGTTACAACAAAACAGTACAGGTGGTAGTCCCATAATGGATGGACAAAATAAAAATCTTATTTTAGCGACTGTTCTCAGTTTCGTAGTAATCCTTTTATGGTTTTTTCTCTTTCCTCCCGATGAGATTAGTCAAAATCCCGTAGTTGAATCTGCATCCAGCGCAAGCCAGGAAAATGCCGGCTTGCTACCTCCCGCTATAAACTTAACTCCACAAGCAGAAAATCAACCTAGTTCTATAGTGCCATCTAGTCAGAATTTAGCTCCGAGAGTTAAAATTGACACACCGAATTTAACTGGGTCGATATCACTATTAGGTGGAAGAATAGATGAGCTAGCTCTAAGAGAACATTTTGAAACTCTTGAAAAGAAAAGAAATGTTACCCTTTTATCTCCTGTAGGTAATAAAAATGCATACTACGCTCTATTTGGATGGGCCCCAGCAGGTGATTTAACTTATGATGACGTTCCAGGTGCAAATACCTTGTGGGAAATTGAAAGTGGAGATGTTATCTCTGTAGGTTCACCCGTTTCACTAAAATGGAAGAATGAACGGGGTTTAGTTTTCCACAGAAAAATATCTGTTGATAAAGATTTTATGTTTACCGTCATACAATCGGTGGAAAACAAATCAAGTAAACCTCAAACCGTTCAACCTTACGGAATTGTAGCCAGACACGGTGAACCAAAAGTTATAGGATTCTTTATCCTTCATGAAGGCTTAGTGGAAATGGCTGACGGTGAATTA
>JAQBUS010000213.1 GCA_027623875.1 Pseudomonadota bacterium | reverse complement strand
AATACGATCTTAGAATTATCTTGTTTTGACAATTGTATAGTATTGTTATTATTCATATTGTTCTCGATATTTTTTAACGACCTGGAGCGCAAAAAGATTTAAGATTAACGTAATTACTATTAGGGTTAAGGCCAAAGCAAATGCAGATAAAGTTTTTGCCGATTCAAATTCTTGGTCGCCCACTAAAATTGTTACTATTTGAGCAGTAACTGTTGTAACTGCATCAAAGGGGTTTAACGACAGATTAGCGGCTAATCCAGCTGCCATCACAACAATCATTGTCTCTCCCACGGCTCTCGACACGGCGAGCAGGATACTCGCAACGACTCCAGGTAGCGCCGCTGGGAGCACCACTTGCAGTACTGTCTCCCCCTTTGTTGATCCAAGTCCGTAAGCAGCGTCTCGGAGGCTCTGAGGCACCGCGTTGATAACGTCGTCAGATAAAGAAGATACGAATGGAATGATCATAATGCCCATAACAAAACCAGCCGCTAAGGCAGATTCAGACGCAACGTCCAAGCCTAATGAAAAACCGGTAGATCTAAGTAATGGGGCAACTGTTAAGGCAGCAAAAAATCCATATACAACTGTTGGCACCCCTGCTAAAATTTCAAGAACTGGCTTTAAAATCGCTCTTTCTTTCTTTTTTGCGTACTCTGAAAGGTAAATGGCACTAAAAAGGCCAATAGGAACAGCTATTACTAACGCGATTAAGGATATGAGAAAGGTTCCTGCAAATAGTGGTAGTGATCCGTACTCGGATAACCCTTGTTGGCCAGAACCTGCCCTTTCAGCACCCTCAAATTGCGGGTTCCATATTGTTCCAAACAGAAACTCTTGAATGGGAATGATTGCAAAAAAACGAAAAGATTCAAATGCAACCGAAAACAATATCCCTAAAGTAGTTAATATTGCTACTCCAGAACTGATAGCTAAAAGTATCAAAACGATCGACTCGACTCGATTTCTAGCTCTAAACGAAGAAATTAAATTTTGATAACCCCATAAGCCGAATCCGATAGAGCAAGAAACTCCCAAAGTAGTCATGATAATTTTTAACTTATTGTCCCAAGAGGACCAGACTTCGGCGGCATCGCTTACCCATATCGGTGGGGTAATAAAATTCATACCGTTGATTACGTTTTTGATTTGCTCGACGGCAATTAATTTATTTAGGTTATCTATATCCGTAATCTCTTTTGGGATTTCGCGTAAGATCATTTTAGCAAAAATGTAATCATCCCCAATCATTAAGGTCAGCACAATAACTAGTGAAGGAAGTGATGAAATTAATCCCAGATACAAACCATGGTAATGTGGAAGTGAATGGAGTTTCACGTTTGATGACGCTTTTAAATTAGTTGCTGACTTGTTTCCAATATAGAACCATACTGCTCCCATACAAAGGATCGCAATTAATAAAGTAGTTTCTAACAATTCTTAGTCACTCCATTTTAGGTTTGATTATGAAGCGCAGTTGATAACCCCGCTCCATGTTTTTTATCGAATTATTCCAACATATCAGCAGTTAAAACAGGAAGCGTTTCCATCGCGTCAATGTAGGTTTCCCGTTCGGCATTAGGCATAGGTATCATGCCAGAGTCGGCTAGAAGGCCATCATCTCCCCAGTGTTTTTTCCATTCAGCTAAATATTGCTTGATACCTGGGATAACATTTAGGTGATCATGCTTAACATAAAAATATAACGCTCTTGAAACAGAGTAGTTATCTGTAGCTATATTCTCAAAAGTAGGAGCAGTGTTGCTTATGACAGCGCCCTGAAGGGTATCAGAGTTTTGTTCTAGGTATGAAAAACCAAAGATTCCATATGCTGATGGATCTTCTAGGAGCTTCTGAACAATTAAGTTATCTTGTTCCCCAGCTTCAATGTAGGCACCATCTGTTCTCATTGCGCGACAGACGTTAGCTTTTAAGCCCAAGGTCTTTAGAGTGGCTATTGCTGCTGAGTCCTTACTGCAGTACCCTTGTTCGTTCACCATTTCAGAAAAGGACGCACGAGTTCCGGAAGTTGTTGGAGGCCCATATACTCTAATTGCTATATTAGGTAATTCTACATTAACTTCGCTCCAAGTTTTGTAAGGGTTATCTATCATTTTTGACCCATCTTCACTGGGAACTTTTGCTGTTAAGGCTTTTCCTAGGTCAGATTTTGAAATTATTAATTTTTGGCCCTTTTTTGAACTTGCAACAACAATTCCGTCATAACCGACTTTAATTTCAGTTAAGGTAACGCCGTTTCCTTTACAAAACTCTAGCTCTTTTACCTTCATTCGAGATGAAGCATTTCCAATGTCTATATAAGTTGCACCAATCCCTTCGCAGACACCTTTTTTACCAACAGAAGAACCGCCAGATTCGACCACTGGTGTTTTGTAGCTTGGGTTTTTTCCAAATTGCTCGGCTACGATTGATGCGAATGGGAGGACAGTAGAGGATCCAGCAATACTGATGTAATCTCTGGCATAAGTAGCACTGCTGGCGATTAAAAGACTTGAGAGGATACTAGTTAAGGTAATTATATTTTTCATTTTAATTCTCCGTATAAATAACTTTGTTGACTTCATAATTGAAGACACCTGTTATTTATCGATAATTTATTAAGGTAATATTTCTTAAATATTACAGAAATATTACGTTTAGTTATTTTTATTATTTTAGGTGATATACGATTCTTGATCCCAAAGATTACACTTTTGTAAAAATTAGATTTAACTTTTGTGACAATATTTTGGTTTTGGGTGAGTTAAAAAGGAATCATAAATGGAATTATTTAAAGAATTTGATTCCAAAAATGTTTCCTTCATCAGAAGTGCTTTTGATGGATAAGGTAGTTTTATGCCTTATCAGAATGTGTTTAACGATTGCCAGGCCGAGTCCGGTTCCACCAATTGATCTAGATCTAGATTTATCTATTCTATAAAAACGTTCGGTTAGACGTTTTATATGAGGTTCTTGAATGAGGTCACCTTCATTTATAATTTTTACTTCTGAATAACGCCCGTCAAGACAGCATATAACAATCTTAATTTGAGTGCCGTCAAATCCGTATTTTATAGCGTTTTCTATTAGGTTAACAAAAACCGTATGGATTTCATCCTCTATGCCAGAAATAGTAGCTTTGGTTGTATTTGATGAGTCTGGCGTGATGATTTGTACACTCATACACTTTCGAATTAGCTTTATTGATAGAGAGTTGGCAACACTTTTGACTAAAGGAACTATTGGAATCGAAACAAACACCTCCTCACCCTTATCAATTTCAACTCTAGATAACAAAAGTAAGTCCTCGACGAGGAGCTCCATCCTATTAGATTCCTCACTCATAATTTTTAAAAATCGATCCCGCATTGGTTCATCCATGTTATCTTCGTTAATCAACAATTCTAAAAACCCGATTAAACTCGTTAACGGTGAACGCAATTCGTGGCTGACGTTGGAAACGAAGTCCCTATGAACTTTTTCCAGTGTTTTTTTCTGACTAATATTTTTTAAGACTAGTACGAATTTCTTCACAGCTATTTCTGAAATTTCAATATCAAAGGGTATCACTTCAAAATTATCAATTTTGTAAAATAATTCGATTTCTAATTTTTGAAACGGTTTTTCATCAATTGATAAGATTGATAAATCTAATCCTGGGAATATTTCGATAATATTTGGTTTTTTTGAGAATTTTCGAAATAAGTTTTTTGAATAGTCATTTTGATATTCAATATAGCCTTCTTCATTAATGATTAAAATCGCTTCACTAATATAATTAATTAACTTGCTCTCATCAAAACTCAAAATGTATCCTTAATTGGAATTGTTTAACTCAAAATTTACTTTTTAACTTATTACTTTTTGTTTC
>JAQBUS010000212.1 GCA_027623875.1 Pseudomonadota bacterium | reverse complement strand
CATTTCCCCTTATAGAGATTTCTTTTAGCATAACCGAATTATGCCTGCCTCCTCCACACACAATTATCTCTGTAGGCCTAATCGGGAGCATATCTAATGCCTTACCAACGGTGCTCGCACAGAACGCTGTTAATGTTGCACAGCCATCTTCCAACGAAAGTCCCTTTACCGTATCGCTTGAAAAATCAAAACGGTCTAATGACTTAGGATAGCTTTTAGAAAAATATGAGTGACACAAAAGGCTCTTTAAAATTTTTTCGTCAACTTGTCCATTTAATGCAAACTCACCATTCCAGTCCATCTCTCCCTTATTAAGCCAACCAACGAAATCATTTATGGGAGCATTAGCTGGACCAGTGTCAAATGCAACGAGCCCCTCACTTGGACCCCACCAAGTGATATTCCCTATTCCTCCCAGATTAAGAATAGCTACATTTCCTTTTGAGCTAAGTCGCTCGAGTAAAGCCTTATGGTATGAAGCACATAAAGGTGCTCCATGGCCTCCGCTTTTGATATCAGCTGCTCTAAAATCATAGACCACTGGAATACCTAATAATTGAGACATTAAACTGCCATCACCAAGCTGCAAAGTTTTCCCAAAATTTCCCGGTTCAGGTGGTCTGTGAAGTACAGTTTGACCGTGAAATCCAATTACCCCTATATCAGAACGATTAATATTTGATTTTTTGATAAGTAAATTTACGGCCTCAGATTGGGCAAGTGTAATAGACTTCTCAGCGGTTTTGAAAATATCTGGTTTTGGTCCAAAAAAATTCCACTTACGCGCCACTTCAATAGCTTCACTAATGAGAACACGTGTGTCCAACGGATATGGTGAGAGCTGATAATCTAAAAATTTCTCAACAGTTACGCCGTCAGACTTTATCAACGCGGCATCTATGTTTCCGTCCAGGGATGTCCCTGTCATTAGACCTATTGCCCAAATCGCACTCATCTGAAACCATTCAACACTAAGATGTGTTTTTTAAATTAAACTTTATCTATAAGACCTAATTAGAGTTTATTGTAAGTTCAATTACGAAATCAGCATTAAATAAAAAAGCTCGGTCTATTTCTAGACCGAGCTTCAGCTTTTACTTATTTATTTTCTTACAGTTCAGCTTTTGTAAACGGTGTCTGTCTTATACGCTTATTAGTCGCATAGTAGATCGCGTTAGCCACAGCCGGTGGCATTGGTGGCCCACCAGGTTCTCCAATGCCTCCCCACCATCCATCTTCAGATAGCTCAAACGATGTGGATATCTCAGGATAATTATCGATCCTCATAACCCCGTAAGAGTCAAAGTTAGTACTTTGAATACGGCCCTCTCTTATATCAAGGCCTCCTACCATAGCGGCTCCCAACTCAAACGCTACAGCACTTTCGACCTGCTCTCTAGCATTTCTTGGATTAAGGATATATCCGCTGTTAACAAACATATCCACCTTCTCTACCGCTAAGTCACCGCGTTTACTGACGGAAACTGTTGCACAGCAACCACCGATTGAACCGTGGGATTCGAATATAGCGATACCCATACCCTGGCCATCTGGAAGATCAGTTCTAAAGCCTGATTTTTCCTTCATGGCTAAAAGTACACGTTGCCATTTCTCGTTGCCCTCAGACATCTTTATTCGCCAATCAAGCGGATCCCATCCACCAGCTATTGCTAACTCATCTGCCATTTGTTCAATGACAAAACTATTAGAGTTAGCTCCCGGTGCCCTGTGAGGCCCCACTGGAATATTGGATCGCACGGCACTAGACACTAAGCGTTTATTTGGGATGTTATAGGGCATACTTGCAACGCCTCGCCAAGCATATTTCTCGGAGAATTGTTCCCCAACCATATGAATTTTGATAGCTGTTGGTAGACCATCGTCTCCCAATGATGCCGTATATCGTCCCCAAACTGGAGGTCGCTGAGAGTCTTGAGCAATATCTTCCTCACGAGACCAGATAAGTTTTACAGGGAGCTTCATTGCTTTTGAAAGCTCTACACCCTGTCTAACAATGTCTACGCAGTATCCATTACCAAAACCACCGCCAAGATATGTTTGATGAACATAAACATCTTTTGTATCTCTACCCAGTTGGTCCGCCGCATGTCCTAAAGATCTTGAAGTATCTTGAGTAAAGGTCCAGATATCAACGCGATCATCTTTAACGTCAAATACGCCAGCTGGTGGCATCATCGTCGCATGGGTCTCATATGGACGATGGAACTCCCCAGTAACAAGCTTGCTTGAACTTGCAAGCATTGCTGGTACGGCATCGGGATTAAGACTTCCGTCACCGTAGTTATAGCCCGGGTTACCTTTTTCATTTTTGACTATGGTTCCCTCACCTAATTCTAGGAACTTTCGAGCTTCTGCATCCTGAGAAGCATTACTGATATCGACCCCAGCACCTAAGTCCCACTCAACAGGCATTTGATTTAGAGCATTACGTGCTGTCCAGTAACTATCCGCGACAACTGTTATAGCACTATGGAGATCCGTATTGCCGATTTTCTTCCCTTCTGTCGGTTTTAGCTCTATCGCGGCTAAAACACCTGGAAGATCTTTTATAGCGTCAAAGTCGAAGCTTTTTAGTTTTCCTCCGGGAACTGGGCAAGCCTCTACAGCGGCATATACCATGCCTGGTACTGTAATATCGATTGGGAACATAGCACTACCGTCAGATTTTTCTCCAACGTCAAGACGTTTAACATCTGTGCCAGCTAGCCACCAATCTTTAGGGCTTTTTATTTCAGGCTCTTTATCCAATGTTACTTGTGCAGCTGCCGATGCAAATTCTCCGTAAGTTCCAGAATTGCTTCCTGAACTTAAGATACCCTGCTTGGCTGTTACAGCATCTCGAGAAACTCCCCAAGAATTTGCAGCCGCCTGCTTTAGTCTCTCACGAGCTGAAGCTCCAGCCTGCATCATATATGGGTGTCTACTTGCAACAGTTCTAGAACCACCTGTCGAAGTTGTCGTGTAAAGGTTGTCATTGTTAATATGACGGTTTGCATCTGCCCATGTTGCACGAACATTCTCCCATGGAACATCTAGCTCTTCGGCAACCATCATTGGGATCGAAGTTTTAGACCCCTGACCCATTTCTGTTTGCGGTGTTACAATTGTTACAATTCCCATTGGGTCGATTGTAAGCCACGCGTTTATTTCTACTCCACCGGCACTAGCAAAAGCAGTCGGAACATGGAAACCTAGCATCATTCCTCCGCCAGCTGCAGCGCTGGTTTGAAGAAATTTACGACGTGATAAATTCATCTGATTCATTTTACTCTCCTAAGCGTTTGATTTTGCATCGGCTGCCTGATGTATGGCCCGCCGAATACCAGCATAAGTTCCACACCGACAAATATTTCCAGCCATAGCCTGATCTATTTCACGATCAGACGGATTTGGAGTTCTCTCCAAAAGAGCCGCTGCAGACATAATCTGTCCCGACTGGCAGTACCCACATTGCGGAACAGTATTATCAACCCAAGCAACTTGAACTGGGTGTGACCCGTCTGGAGATAGCCCCTCAATCGTTGTGACCTCTTTACCCACAGCACTTGAAGCCGGAGTACTACATGATCTGACCGGCTTACCATCTATATGGACTGTGCATGCCCCACATTGTGCTATACCGCAGCCAAATTTAGTTCCCGTAAGTCCTATCTTTTCTCTGATTACCCACAATAGTGGCATCTCAGCTGGGGCATCAACTGTAACTGCTTCCCCATTTACCGTTAGATTTATTGCCATTTGTTACTCCTAAAACTCATTAATTTAAGAATCACCCCTATTTTTCTTTAAATAGCGCGATATTCACACTTATCAAATTATAAGGTATTTCCAAAAAGTCAAATATTTTATTTATATTATATA
>JAQBUS010000211.1 GCA_027623875.1 Pseudomonadota bacterium | reverse complement strand
AAACATTTGCTTTGAAACCAATGGCTAGACCGATGGCTATTAAGATTAGTGGCCCTGCCTTAATTAAAATTTGTGGTCGAGCATAGTCAGCATACATTGGATTAAATAATGGATCCCAAAATATAATCCGAATTGCCGTATAAGGATCTATGCCTAACAAGAAAAACATAATGCCACCAAAGACCATAGTCCCTGCAACCGCTAGAAACGGTGTTGCGCTACTCCATTTTTGAGATGGTTGCAGTCGTTTTTCTAGCTTAAACATTTATTTCTTGACCCCATTGTTCACCTGTACCAGCCATCATTAAGCCGATATCCTCTACAGAGAGGCCTTTTGTCAGCCGTGGTTTAGATAAGCTGCCCGCGTTAATCGTGATAAGACGATCTGCGATTTCTATCAACTCATCTAAATCTTGGCTAATTACAATAATCGCTGCTCCTAGTGTTGCGAGATCTAGTAAAGCTTGACGGATCGCTGCCGCCGCCGCCGCATCAACGCCCCATGTTGGTTGATTTACAACTAGCACTAAAGGCTTTTGAATTAACTCACGTCCAATTACAAATTTTTGCAAATTCCCTCCTGATAGGGCTCGGGCTGTTGCGTGTGGGCCAGGGGTTCGAACATCAAATTTATCTATGATGCCTTCAGCAAACTCTTTAGTTTTGCTCCACTTAATGAAGTCATTGCTGCTTAACAAACCTGCTCCGGTTTTTCCTGTTAAAAACGCATTCTCAATTAGGGTCATGTCGGGCACGGCTGCGTGGCCTAATCGTTCTTCAGGTGCCGTTAACATGCCTAATAGACGTCTATTATTTATTGGTAAATTACCTATTGGTTTTCCGAAAAGCTTGATCGAATTCTTTTTGCTTAAAGATTCCCCAGATAGCACATTCGTTAGTTCATCTTGTCCGTTTCCAGAAACGCCCCCAACTCCAAGAATTTCTCCTTTGTTGACCGTGAAGTTAAGATTTTTTAAGTGTGTTCCAAAAAGAGTTTCAGGTGCCCTATCGAGCGCTCGAACTTCTAGAGCAATTTCAGAAGTTGTGCTGGACTTTTTTTTTGGAACACGAAGAATTCTGCCAATCATCATCTCTGCCATCGTTTTTGCACTCTCTAGCTGGGGATCACACGTCCCAACATTTTCACCACCTCGAAGAATGGTAGCTGTATCACAAATCAACCGAATCTCTTCTAGTTTATGAGAAATATAGAGGATTGAAGCCCCTTTAAGTTTCAGTTTCTCCAATGTTTTAAAAAGGGTTTTCGCTTCATTTGGTGTTAGAACAGAGGTTGGTTCATCCATAATAAGTAGTTTGGGATCTTGAATTAAGCATCTAATGATTTCCACTCTTTGCTGTTCTCCAGCTGATAAATCCCCTACCGATTTTCGGGGATCTATTGGTAAACCATATTCTTCAGAGACACTTTCGATGGTATTTGAAAGGTTTTTTATACGAGGAGGTTTGTCCATTCCTAGTGCGATGTTTTCTGCCACACTTAGGGCGTCAAACAATGAGAAATGCTGAAATACCATAGTAACACCATGTGATCTTGCGGCACTTGGTTGGTTTGGAGCATAAAATTTACTTTCAAAGTGCATAGTTCCAGAATCGGGTTTTATAAGTCCATATATGATTTTTACGAGGGTAGACTTTCCCGCACCGTTTTCCCCTATTAATGCATGGATCTCCCCACTTTTTATGTTGAGAGAAATATTTTTATTAGCTATTACTCCCGGATAGGTTTTTGTAATTGCACTAATTTGCATCAAGTTATGATTGGTCATCTAATTTCTAACGCTCTATTTTGTTTTTGTTCTGTTTGTTGAAGTAATTCTGCCGCAAGGCTGATCGCGATTGCTTGGGGATGTTTGCCAAAGGAGGGATCGCCAATTGGACAGTTTATACGGTTAATCTTTTGTCTGGAGTGCCCTAAAGCTAGTAGCCGCCTTTGAAAGCGTACCCACTTTGTCTTTGAACCAATTAATCCTAACGTGTTAAATCCAGTCTCTAATATTTTGTGACAGATTGCCAAATCCATTTCATGGGAATATGTCAAAACAAGATGAATAGCGTTATTTGGGGCATATCGAATGAGGGACGTAATATTTTCAGCGTAGAGTATGTCAGTTTGATCGGGGAGGTCGTTTGGAAAGCGTTTTCTGCTTGTGTCAAGCCAAGTTACTTTAAAGTTAGGTAACGGCGATAAAGTTTGCACTAAAGCTCTACCTACATGTCCAGCGCCATACACCCAGACCGGTGTTCTGTGTGTTTTTACTGCTTCGACAAGCCAACCGTTAGAATAAAGTAGGTCATGGAAGGGGTTTTTCCCATTTCTAATCTCGGTTTCTATACATTTAATAGAAAATGGTTTGTCTTGGTTCCCAGTAATTTTTCGAGAATAAAAATTCTTAGACTCTATTGAGTTTAAGCGTTTTAAATCAAAGACTTCATTAACTAGAGTTATGCTTCCTCCACAGCATTGACCAAGGTTTGGGCCCAGCGCTATTGTCTTTAAATAATCTCCACTAAATGCGTCTTTTGATGCACTAAATTCTAAGGCTCCACCGCCTATTGTGCCAAGCTGACCAGTTTTCCAAGAAAGCATGGCTGTGCCAGCTTCTCTTGGAACAGAGCCCTTAGTTTCGACAATAAGGGTGCGAGCAACTTTCCCGAATGCTAAAGCTTTCGTTTTCAGTATTTCTAAGTCAAAAGCCACTTTCAGCCCTTTGAATTGAAAATAAGATTTGTTCAGGAGTGGCAGGCGCATTCAGGTGTGGATAATATTTTCCACATGCTGCAACCGCATCGGAAAGAGCTAACCAAGCTGAAATTCCTAGTATCAGGGGAGGTTCTCCTACTGCCTTCGATCTATAAATTGTTTCGGAACGATTTTTTGCATCCCAGAGATTAATGTTGAGAGTTTCTGGTCTGTCTGACGCACAGGGAATTTTGTAGGTAGATGGGGCATGAGTCTGGAGAGCACCTTCTTTATCCCATACCAATTCTTCCATTGTTAACCAGCCAGCACCTTGAACGTATCCTCCTTCAATTTGGCCCATATCCAAAGCGGGATTAAGTGAGAGTCCACAGTCATGTAAAATATCTGCTCTAAGAATTCTATTTTCTCCAGTAAGTTTATCTAAGGTAACCTCTGTAACAGCTGCGCCATAGGAAAAATAGTAAAATGGCCGCCCTTTTCCGGCTTTTCGATCCCAAGAGAGTTCAGGGGTGGCGTAAAATCCGGTTGCGCTTAGAGCTATCCTTTTTTCATAAGCTAGGGCTATTGCTTCTGAAAATTTGATATTTTTAGTGTCTATAAAAACACTATTATCTCGAAACTCAATTTGGTCTGGTGTGGTGTCTTCGGCGTCTAATAAAAACCTTTCAATACGCTTTTTTATTTTATTGCAAGCGACTGCTATGGCCATGCCATTTAAGTCAGTACCAGAAGAGGCTGCAGTTGCGGATGTGTTTGGTATTTTTGCGGTATCTGTAGCGGAGATTTTAATTTTGGAAAGGCTTACTCCGAATATTTCGGCTGCGATCTGAGCTGTTTTTGTCAACAAGCCTTGCCCCATTTCTGTGCCACCGTGGTTGATGTAGATGGAGCCATCCTTGTATACGTGAACCAACGCGCCCGCTTGATTAAGATGGCTAAGTGTAAAAGAAATTCCAAACTTTACTGGGCTTAATGCGATACCTTTTTTTATCAATGGATTTTGTTCGTTCCATTTGATTATATCTTTCCGTCGCAAAGAATAGTTGGACGTGTCTAGTAGTTTTTCTACAAGCTCCGAAGTTATTGAGTCTGTTACTTCCATTCCATATGGTGTTGTTTCTGCATTCCAATTCGTTTTGGTACTGTTTGATTTTTTTATCGGGTAAGA
>JAQBUS010000210.1 GCA_027623875.1 Pseudomonadota bacterium | reverse complement strand
AAAATTATTAAAAAAGCAATATGTCCTGAAAGTAATTGCCAACCCGGATTGATTTGCGCTCCTATATTTTGAGCAACCCCAAGAATTATCCCTCCAATTAGAGTTCCCCAAAGGTTGCCTAATCCTCCTATGATTACGGCTTCAAATCCAAAAATGAGTCGTCCTCCCCCGACAGAAGGATCAAAGCTAGTACGAATTCCAAGAAAAATACCTGCCACGGCTGTTACAGCCAGTGAAAGTGCCATTGCTAAGCCAAATATATGCCTTTTGTTTAGACCCATTAATTGAGCAACGTCTTGGTTGTCAGATACTGCTCGAAATGCACGGCCAAGGGCTGTTCGATAGAAAATGAATTGTAAGCCAGCTACTATGCTAATGGCTGTAAAAAACATTAATATGGGTAAAACGCCAATGGCTAGGCTACCAACTTTGATACTCGCTGTTTCTATGATGTCAGCATTCAGTTTCTGGGGGTCAGCAGAATATAACTCCAATAGACTGTTTTGTAAAATTACCGAAAGCCCAAAAGTTACGAGCAAGGGAGGTAGCAGATCATCTCCCAAAGTTGAATTCAAAATCCCTCTTTGCAAACAGTAACCCAACAAAGCCATTAGGGGCACGACAACTACTAAAGACATTAAAGGATGAATGCCCAAGATCGAGGTAGTTGTAAGACCAAGATATGCCCCTAGGATAATTATGTCACCATGGGCAATATTAACTAATCGCATAACTCCAAATATTAGTGATAGCCCCGCCGCAAAAAGTGCGTACAAGCCGCCTAACAAAACACCCTGAACAATTGCGTTGACCCAATCCAATTATTTATACTCCAAAATATGCACGGCTAATATCAATTCTAGACATCTCCCCCGACTTACCCTCTAGAGACACTCTACCCTCTTGGAAACAATAAGCACGATGCGAGACTGCAAGTGCTCTTGATATATCTTGCTCGACAATGACAGCGCTAATGCCATTTCCTATAATATCTGGAAGAGTTTCGTAGATCGATTTAATAATTACAGGAGCTAAACCGAGGCTAATTTCATCAAGAAGTAAAAGATCGGGATTTGCCATAAGAGCTCTGCCAATCGCTACCATTTGCTGTTGGCCCCCAGAAAGCTCTGTTGATGCTTGGTTGCGTCGCTCCTTTAGAATCGGAAAAATATCAAATACCCTATGAAGGGACCAAGGTCCCGGACGATTAAGCTGTCCACCAATTAAAAGGTTTTCTTCTACAGAAAGAGATGGGAAAAGTTGTCGTCCTTCTGGAACAAGGGCAATACCATTTTTTGCGACTTTGTCTGGTCTAGTACTTCCTATAATTTCATCCTTAAAAGTAATTTGGTCAGGTCTATTTTCAATAAGTCCAGCTATAGATTTTAAAAGGGTGGTTTTCCCTGCGCCATTCGCACCAATAATAGCTACAACCTCATCCTTCATTACTTTAACGTTCACATTGTACAGTGCTTGAAAGTCACCATAATAGGAATTTAAATCTTCTGTTATTAATAAAGGTTTAGACATCGACTTCTATCCCAAGATAAATTTCTTGAACGCGTCGACTAGACATTACTTCATTTGGCAGCCCATCAGCAATTTTACGACCAAAATCAATTACAATTAATCGATCAACAACTGCTAGTAAGGCGTGAACAATGTGCTCTATCCAAATTATTGAAACACCTGTTTCTCTAACATCTTTAATCGTTTGGACCAGCAATTCACATTCGCTTTCTGTAAGGCCACACGCGATCTCATCTAGTAAAAGTAGTTTTGGTTTAGCACATAGAGCTCTAGCTAATTCTAGTCTTTTACGTTCCAGCAAGGTCAGTTTGCTGGCAAGAGTATTTGCTTTTTCTATTAAGCTTGTTTGTTCTAATATTCTAATACAATGAGTATTGGCCAACTTCCCTCGGAGGCCTGCCCCATGGGTGGCTGCGATTAAGACATTTTCAAAAACGCTCATTGCCCCAAAAGGTTGAGGGATCTGGAAGCTCCGGGCAATACCCATTTTGCATCTTTTTGCTACGTTGATTTTCGAGAGATCAGTATCATTAAAGTGGATTTGCCCGTAGTCGGGGAATAAAGTTCCAGTAATAAGATTGAACATCGATGTTTTACCGGCTCCATTAGGTCCGATTACCCCGAGTGCTTCGCCGGCGGTTAGATCAAATGATAATTTATCGGCAACTTTGATGGCACCATATGATTTAGTTAAATCGTTAATCTTTAGGATAGGAGCCATTCTCTCTCAATCGAATAGTTTCCTCCCCATCGCACCGATTAGCATTGGGAAGGAAGTTAAATTAGAGCAGCGTTAACTCGCTAGTGATTGGAATATTTGTTGCATTCGAATTGGCAATTATTTCCAAGTTTAGAGCGCCATTCTTTTTCTGCCACTGACCACTAACAAGGGGAGTTTTGCTTACATTTTTTACAGGGCCTGAAGACCAGTCTACCTTACCAACTATAGTGTCCAGTTTGGTGGCGGCAATTGCTGTAGTAATCGCTTTAGCGTCTTCTAAATCTTCAGCCCGGCTAACTACATCAGCTACAACTTCAAATAAAGCGTGGCGGAAACCAAGCGGTTGAGTCCAAGCACGTCCAGTAGAGGAAGTGTAAGCTTCTGCTAGCTGACGAGAATTCGAACTGGAAAGAGAAGAGCTAAAGGGGTGGTTGGGAGACCACCAAACTTCTGAAGTTAAACCAACACCTCTGTCACCAAGAGATTCTATTACTGATGGGAACAGTAAAGCTTTACCAACGGTTACAATTTTTGGAGAAAACCCTTGCTGGGATGCTTGACCCCAAAATGTTGCAAAATCTGGAGGTATCATGACACCGGTGACAATCTCGCAACCCGCACTTTTGAAAGCAGAAATTTGACTTGAAAAATCATCGGATAGTGGTTGATATCTGCCTGGATCTGTTAACTCATAACCGGCGCCAGCAAGCGGTTTCGGGAATCCAAGATTTGCATCGCCCCACGCATTTCCGTCAGCATCATTTGGAAATAACGCTCCAACTTTTTTTGTAACGCCCGAATTACCCCATATGTCCAAAAAGGAACCGATAACGTCCTCTAGACCCCAAAAGAAATGGTAGGTGTAGTCAAACCCTACGGCAGGGTTTCCGTTTCGTCCAAAGAAATACGGCTGCCATGGGCAATCCGTTGTTATACATGGTACTTCATTAATTTCCGCCTGATCAGCAACTGGGTTGGTGGTATCTGGAGTTGCTGCTCCAATGATTAAGTCCACTTCATCTCGCAGTATCAAGTCTGCCGCAACTTCAGCAGCCCGATTTGAATTTGATTGGCTATCTTTTGAAATTATTTCTATAGACCAATTTTTGCCATTATTTACTATGCCTTTAGAAAAAATTTCTTGAACGCCTTGGATGATAAAATCGTCAGCTTCCGCAAATCCAGCCAGTGGTCCGGTTGCAGGGCTAACATACCCAACTCTAATGACTGGGTTCGCTGCATATGCTCTAGTGGATGTAAGTAGATATGGAGTTGCAAGAGCAGCTGCACCAGTAGCTAACAAATTACGTCTTGTTTGATTGAGTATTTTTTTCATTGGATCCCTCCCAGGTTTTAATTGTGGTCTTATACACTTTGTAATTGTCTTCTTTAGTATTTTGTTAAATTAGCCGTTTAATTTCTGTATCAGTTGATCACCAGTTTTTTTTACTTTTTAAGTATTCCTTCGAGTTTAATAAGGTGCTCAGATAAACGTATTCGAACGTCTTCAGTTTCCTGAGGGGTCCAGTTCCTAAAACCAGCCCCTGATTTCATACCCAATTTTTGAGTATTTACAAGATTTTCTAGGTAAGGAGAAGGCCCTTTCCTAGCCTCTAAGTCAAAAAGAACTTGGTTATGAAT
>JAQBUS010000209.1 GCA_027623875.1 Pseudomonadota bacterium | reverse complement strand
AATTAATTATTTAATTGAATAAACTTAAGATTTTAAATTAATAATAATGAATAAAGAAGTTTCTTTTCTCACTTTTTCTTAGGTTTAGCTTTACGTTTTTTCACTTTTGCCTTGCTTGGTTTTTTACTAACCTTTTCTTCTAATAGCTTTATAGCGATATCAAGAGTCACATCTTTAGGGTCTATCTCTTTAGGAATGGTTGCGTTGATCTTTTCCCATTTTACATATGGCCCATAGCGACCTTCCATTACATTTATAGAACCGCCTTTTTCTGGATAGGCCCCAAGTTTGCTAATTGGCTCAGAGTTTCCTGTACGATTTTTATTACCGTCTAATTTCTTGGCCAATTCCTCTATTGCTCGGTTCATTCCAATATCAAAAATTTCATCGATATTAGGTATATTTGCGTAAACTTTTCCGTGTCTAATATAAGCTCCATAAGGGCCTATTGAGGCTTGAACTATTTCGCCATCATCGGGGTGATTGCCGATGTCACGCGGCAGGTTTAAAAGCATTAAAGCCTTTTCTAAATTTAGGTCGCTTAAGTCCCAACTTTTGGGAATAGACATTCTACCGGGTTTCGGATTGTTTTCTGATGTCTCGCCTCTTTGTACGTAAGCTCCAAATCGACCTTTTTTTAAAGTTATTACATCCCCTGTGGCTTCTCCCAAGACTTTACCGTCGTGCCCTATATCGGAGGTATCCGCGTTTGGAGAGCCAAAGGCTCGCGTGTACTTACATTCAGGATAGTTAGAGCATCCGATGAATGCACCCCCTGATCTTGCAGTCCTCATCGACAATCTTCCCTTATTGCAGGTTGGGCAGGTTCTAGGGTCACTTCCGTCGCTTGTTAAAGGGAAGAGATGGGGCTCCAAGACAATATTTATTTTTTCTAGAACTTCTGTAATTGATAGATCTAGCGCATCTCCAATGGCTACAGAAAATTTTTCCCAAAATTTCTTCAAGACATCTTGATATGTTCGAGTTCCAACTGATACTTCGTCTAATTGAGATTCTAAATTGGCAGTGAACCGATATTCAACATATGTTGAAAAGAAATTTTCTAAAAAGACAGTAACCAATCTCCCTTTGTCTTCTGGAATGAGACGATTCTTTTCTTTCCGAACATATTCTCGTTCCTGAATTGTTCCAACCACGGATGCATAGGTTGAAGGTCGACCAATCCCAAGTTCTTCCATTTTCTTTACGAGCGTGGCTTCAGTATAGCGAGGCGCTGCCTGAGTAAAATGTTGATCAGGAGAAATAGCTTTCTTTATTATTGTTTCCTTTGCATGTATTTTTGGAAGCTTTTTTTCATCCTCATTATCACTCGGTTCGTCAAAACCTTCTTGATAGATTTTTAAAAACCCATCGAAGAGTTGGACTTGTCCATTAGCTCTGAGCTCCACCTGAGCGTCTAGGGATTTGATGTCTACAGCTGTTCGTTCAAAACGGGCAGCAGCCATCTGGCTTGCAAGAGATCGTTTGTAAATAAGATCGTAAAGTTTCTTTTGGTCAGAATTGGAAATTGTTACTTTTGACGAGCTTTTGTGCATATCAGTTGGACGTATGCATTCGTGGGCTTCTTGGGCGTTCGCAACTTTATTTTTGTACATCCTAGGACTACTTGGGGTATATTCATCACCGTATTTTTGTTTTATTGCTTCTCTGGCGGCCATTACAGCCTCTGGGGCCATGTCAATTCCATCAGTCCTCATATATGTTATAAGGCCAACCTCGTATAATTTTTGGGCTGCAGACATAGTTTGACGGGCTCCAAACCCGAATTTTCGACTAGCCTCTTGTTGTAAAGTTGATGTGATAAACGGTGCTGATGGGTTGCGTGTGGTTGGCTTGGCAATGACTGATCCGACAGTAAACTCTCTACTCTTTATTGCTTGGGCCGCTAATTCTGCTGCATTTGAGTTTTCTATTCCAAACTTGTCGAGCTTCTTCCCGCCCAAAACAGAGAGTTTTGCTTCAAACTCTTCTCCTCTAGGGGTTTCTAGCACTACACCTATAGACCAATATTCTTGAGCGATAAATTTTTCTATTTCTATTTCGCGCTCAACGACCAACCTAAGGCAAACCGATTGAACTCTTCCAGCAGACTTCGAGCCTGGAAGCCTACGCCATAGTACGGGAGAAAGCTTAAATCCAACGAGGTAATCAAGCGCTCGTCTCGCTAAATACGCATCAACTAAGCGCTGATTTATTTCCCGCGGGTGTTTCATAGCTTCTGTTACGGCTGTTTTCGTTATGGAGTTGAAAACCACTCTACTTACAGAAGTTTTAGAGTTAATTACCTTACGCCTCTTTAATTCTTCAGCCAGATGCCAAGAGATAGCCTCTCCCTCTCGGTCTGGATCTGTTGCAAGTATAAGGGCGTTATCTTTCTTTAGGGCATCAACGATTACCTTGATGTGCCTTTTGCTGTCAGCTCCGACCTCCCAGGCCATTTCGAATTGTTGGTCAGGGTCTACAGAGCCATCTTTTGCAGGTAAGTCTCTAACGTGTCCGTACGATGCTACTACAATATAATCTGAACCAAGATATGTATTAATGGTTTTTGCTTTTGCTGGTGATTCAACTACTACAACTGGCATACATGACCTTTTATCAATTTACTTCGTTATCAGGTTACATGCGATTTTGTGTAAGTAATTGTCAACTGTTATGGTACCAATAGCTTTTTTAGCCTATAAAACCTTGTAAGATTATGTTAGTATTGTTACAGATTTAGAACTTTTTATTAGAATAAAAGATCTTTTCTTTTTGTTCTCTTGCTAATCTAATTAGATATTGAGTAACAGATTCTTTTTGTAATGACCATTTTAGAATTTTAAGAAATTAATTTTTCTTTAATATTTTATTGGTATGCCCCATTTTTCGACCTGGTCTTGTTTCTGATTTTCCGTAAAGATGAACCGAAATTTCTGGATCTCTGGATATGAGAGAAATTTCTTCAATTGCATCCCCAATTATATTTTCCATTTTTATATCGGAATGCCTACTGCCGTCGCCCAAGGTCCATCCAGAGATTGCCCTAATGTGCTGCTCAAATTGATCGATTAAGCAACCATTTTGCGTCCAGTGACCCGAATTATGAACCCGAGGCGCTATTTCGTTTACGACTAAACCTTCGCTTGAAACAAATAACTCAACGCCCAGCACACCGATATAATCAAGGGAATTAAGAATATTAGCGGTTAGAATTACGGCATCAGTTAAGTGGTTTCGATTTACTAATGCAGGGACTGTTGTGTTTTTGAGGATTCCATTGCTATGCATGTTTTCTCCTGGGTCGTAACATGTTACTTGCCCATTAACATTCCTTGCACCTATCACGGATATTTCTTTTGAGAAGTCCACTATTCCCTCAAGGATTAAAGAGGAAGAAGATGTTTTTTTCATTACCTGTGCGGCTTCTGCGTCGTTTGATATTCTGAATTGACCTTTTCCATCATATCCGAGTGTTCGGGTTTTTAAAATGGCAGGAAATCCAACAATTTGGAGAGCCTTTTTTAAGTCTGAATCGGTTTTTATATCTATATAGGGGGCAGTCTTTAACCCAAGACTATTGAGAAATTCTTTTTCTACAAGCCTATCTTGAGAGACTTGAAGCGCTTTTCGGTTGGGACGAATTTCAGTGAAAGTCTCTATCTGATCAAGGGCTGTTGTTGGAATATTTTCGAACTCGTATGTTACGACATCAACATCTTTAGCAAAGGATATAAGTGCTTCTTTGTTTTCGTAGGAAGCAATAGTGGCTTTGGCAGAAACTTCAATTGCTGGCGCGTTATTGTTTGGGTCATAGATATGGCACTTAAATCCAAGGCGAGCAGCTGCCAAGGCGAGCATTCTTCCCAACTGCCCCCCACCTAAGATGCCGATTGTAGCGCCAACAGATAACTCAGATTTCA
>JAQBUS010000208.1 GCA_027623875.1 Pseudomonadota bacterium | reverse complement strand
AATTCCTTAAAATTAATCGGGGAGTGTGATTTAACTTGGTTACATATTTTTCCCTATTCACCGAGAGCGGGAACACCAGCAGAACGAATGCCTCAAGTAAATAAAACAATAATCAAAAAACGCGCCTCTACTCTTCGTACTGCTGGCGATGCTCAAGTGCAAAAACACTTAAACGCTGCAATTGGTGAAAAACACGCTATTTTAATTGAAACACCTCGGATAGGTAGAACCGAACAATTTTCCGAAGTTATGTTTGACATCGATCAAATCGAAGGACAAATCATTAACCGAAAAATTATTGGATTAAAAGGGACTAGACTACAAGCTTAAGTAAAGCGCCAAACATGAAATAGTAATCTAATAAGATCAGTTCCAAACATAAAAAAGGACAGTTAAATGAAGTTATATTCAAGCCCTCTCTCCCCGTATGCCCGCAAGGTTAGTGTTCTTCTCCATGAAACAAACCTATATGAGGATGTTGAAGTAATTATGGCTCCTACTCCGGGTACGCCCCTAAACCCAGGTGATTATCCTATAAAACATAATCCCTTAGGTAAGATTCCAGTTCTAATACAAAATGATGGCTTTGCAATATACGACAGTCGAGTCATCTGCCGCTACCTAGACGAATTGGCAGGGTCCAACCTTTATTCAGAAGGCAGCGACCATTGGAAAATGATGGTTTTAGAGGCAACTGGAGAAGGTGTAATAGACGCTGCCCTCCTAATGTCTTACGAGTGGCGGATTAGGCCAGAGGAGCTTCGTTTTCCTGAGTGGGTCGAGGGCCAATGGTCAAAAATTAGCAGAACTCTCGAAACTATCGAAGAGCGCTGGATGGAAGAGCTCTACGGCAAACTTAACATAGGTCAAATAGTTTTAGGGTGCGCTTTAGGTTATCTAGACTTTAGAAATTCCGATAGAAATTGGCGTGATCAAAATCCTTTATTAGCCAATTGGTTTAAATCTTTTTCCGAAAGAGAAAGTATGATCAAAACAGCACCTAACTAACTCATCCAAGCTGTCTTAAGGCCTCCGCCAAAGCTATTCCAGCCGTGATAGCTACATTTAGGCTTCGACCTCCACCGGGCATCGGGATAAAAACCCGTTGATCCACCTGATTATGTATATCCTCCGGCACACCAGCACTCTCCCGACCCAATATAAGGCAATCCCCACGTCTGAAACTAAAATCCCATATATTTAAACTCGATTTTGTAGTCAATAAAACAAGTCTTTTAGGCTTTAATTCAGCATCTAACTTAAAAGCTTTCCAATTATTATGGTGACGCAGCTGTGCTTTCTCAACATAATCTAAGCCGCGGCTCCTTAGTGATTTAAGTGAAAATGGAAAACCACAAGGTTCGATTACATTTACAGGAACGTTAAAGCAGGCCCCTAGGCGAACTAAAGAGCCTAAATTAGGAGCAAAATCAGGCTCATAAGCAGCCATTTCAATTAGGTGCGACAAATAGCTTCCTCTAATCAGGTTTCGTGTCTGGACGAGTCATACTCTACGAATATATCAAATGCATAGCACCGAAAGTCTTCGGAACGAACAATAATCTATCTGCGCCAGGAAGAATTGGCCACACAAGGGAGAACTTCTAATGTCACACGCAGATGAAACACACGGCACCCGCCGCGACTTTATCTACTATGCGACAGCAGGAGCTGGCGCGATTACTGCTGGGGCGGCTGTTTGGCCTCTGATCAACCAAATGAACCCAACCGCTGATGTACAGGCTCTTTCTTCAATAGAAATTTCGATTAATGACCTCGAACCAGGAACACAAATCACTGTAAAGTGGTTAGGAAAACCAGTATTTATCAGAAGGCGTACTAGCGACGAAATTAACGAAGCTAGAAAAGTTAACATTGATGATCTGCCTGACACTCTTGCCCGAAATAAGAATATAGGTGAAGCGACAGCCGCCGATGAAAACAGATCCTTAGATGAAAGCGGTGAATGGCTAGTGATGATGGGGGTATGTACTCATTTAGGATGCGTCCCACTGGGAGATGGCGCTGGAGATTATGGTGGTTGGTTTTGTCCATGTCACGGATCTCATTACGATACAGCCGGTAGGATCAGAAAAGGACCTGCCCCAGAGAACCTTCCGGTTCCGGTGGCAAAATTTGTCAATGAAACCACAATTAAACTCGGTTAAGGGAGAAAAAAATGGCTGGAATCCCACACGATCATTATGAACCAAAGACACGTGGCGAAAAATGGCTAAATAAACGACTTCCAATTCTTGGTTTACTATATGATACCCTGATGATCCCTACTCCAAAGAACTTAAATTGGATGTGGATTTGGGGAATAGTCCTAACTTTCTGCCTTGTCTTGCAAATAATTACCGGAATTGTGTTGGTGATGCATTACACACCCCATGTGGATATGGCGTTTGCGTCAGTTGAGCACATTATGCGGAATGTTAATGGCGGTCATATGCTTAGATATATTCACGCAAATGGAGCGTCTCTATTCTTTATTGCTGTATACGCCCATATTTTCAGAGGCCTTTATTATGGTTCCTACAAAGCACCACGCGAAATAACGTGGATCATAGGAATGTTAATCTACTTGGCCATGATGGCCACAGCCTTCATGGGATACGTATTGCCATGGGGCCAAATGTCCTTTTGGGGTGCCACAGTTATAACCGGTCTATTTGGTGCCTTACCAGGGATCGGAGAACCAATTCAAACTTGGTTACTCGGAGGACCAGCTGTTGATAATGCTACACTTAACAGATTTTTTTCGCTTCACTATCTGCTACCCTTTGTAATTGTTGGGTTAGTTGCCGTGCACATATGGGCCTTTCATACCACCGGAAATAATAACCCGACTGGAGTAGAAGTTAGGCGAACATCAAAAGAAGAAGCTGAAAAGGACACCGTCCCGTTCTGGCCGTATTTTGTTTTAAAAGATTTATTTGCCCTTGGAGTAATTATGGTAATTTTTTGGGCTATAGTGGGTTTTATGCCCAACTACTTAGGCCATCCAGATAACTACACTGAGGCCAATGCCCTAGTTACCCCATCTCACATTGTACCGGAATGGTATTTCTTACCGTTTTATGCAATTCTACGAGCTTTTACTGCAGATGTTTGGGTTGTGCAGTTTGCAGGCTTTATCACTGGCGGAGTAGTTAGTGCAAAAGTATTTGGAGTATTGGCAATGTTTGGGTCTATTGCTGTTCTGGCATTAGTCCCATGGCTTGACACGTCTTCTGTTAGATCTGGCCGATATAGACCGATGTTCAAATGGTGGTTTGGTATACTAGTGGTAGATTTTTTTGCACTAATCTGGCTAGGCGCTATGCCTGCTGAAGAACCTTACTCGACATTCTCATTGATTGCGTCTGCTTATTGGTTTGGGTACTTTTTTATTATCTTACCCTTGTTAGGTATTATAGAAAAACCCCATGCTCAGCCTGAAACTATCGAGGACGATTTCAACGCCCACTATCCTACCAAAGAGCAACCATCTAAACCAGCGACAAGTCCTTCAGAGTAAAAGGGAAATAATAATGTTAAAGAAACTCTCACTTGCAATTATATTATCTCTTACCGCTCTTTCCAGCAGTGCATCAGAAAGTAAAGAAGCGCATATTGAAGACATTGACTTCTCATTTGAAGGGCCTTTTGGGACCTATGATCAAATGCAACTTCAGCGCGGTTTACAAGTATACACAGAAGTCTGCTCCGCATGTCATGGGCTTCAATACGTACCTATGAGAACTATATCAGATGAAGGCGGTCCTGGAATTCCACAAAACCAGATGAAAGCATATGTTAGCCAATTCCCTGTAAATGACGAGGCAGCAAACCAGCACTTGTTTGATCCCGTAAGTGGCGAATTTAGAGAGTTGATGCCTACGGATAGTTTTCCAAAAAACAATTCTGTAAAAGCTCCTGACCTATCTCTAA
>JAQBUS010000207.1 GCA_027623875.1 Pseudomonadota bacterium | reverse complement strand
TAATATAAAAAAAATAAAATTTATATATTCAAAAAATAAGCTATTAAATTTTATTCAAAAATTATTTCCTTCAAGGTTGACGATACAATTTTTGATTGTAGCTGAAAAAAATTAACTTTTCTTAAAAGGGTTAATAAGAAAACTCAAAATCGAATAATCAGGTTTTTGATCTACAGAAATACCTAAAGTTGGATTTGTAAAAATTTTATTCTTATTTGGAAAAACAGCCGTGCCAAATAGCATATCCCAAAAAGGAAACAACCCGCCAAAATTAGAATTCCCTCTTTTCATATCAAGGTGATGATGAACACGATGAAATTGAGGGGTAATAAATATTTTATTGAATACCTTTTCAAACTTTTCAGTAAATCGAATATCGCTATGCCCATATGGCTCATGGATAGCAGTCAATATGGTGTATACGAATAATCCTTCAATCGGTATTCCAATAATTGCAATGAAAAAACTTAATAAAATAAAACCAATCACTCCCTCAATAGGGTGAGATAAAAAATTTGTTAACCCATCAACTGTTTTATCAAAATGATGAAGCCTATGAAGACGCCAAAGAACAGGAACATTATGTTGAATAAAATGAAGAACATATTGAAAAAAATCAATCAACAATAAAGATATTAAAACTACAAAAACATAATGACTGTTGGCATAAAAATTTTCTAAAATTGAAAAGTTAAGAAGATCATTAAAATATGGCGTAAAAACGTATCCAACAAAAAATAACATAAATATTTTTTTAAAAACTTCAAGGGAGGAATAGGCGATAAATCTGCTACTAAAAATTACATTTAAGATATTTTTTCTATAAACAACAAAAAGAATGAAAAATACTAAAAAATAATTCAGCAATTTTAGAATAATTTTTTGAAGAGAAATAAAATCCATGAAATATTTAAATTATATTAATTAATTCTAATATTATATCTTAAATTCTGTGATTAAAAGGCGCGAGATATCCCTCTATCACTCATTCAACCTCACCACCCTGCTACTCTTCCAGTTTGCCCATTTTTTTAATCAGGCCATGGTAGTAGCCCTTGATGATGTATTTAAAATAAGTGAAGCGATTCTTCACAAACAACATATAAAACAGAAAACGGAACAGATTCCTAGCTGAATCGACTAAACGCCAGTTCCAATCGATTTCGCGGAGGCGATAAAGATACATGGCGTTTCGGAAGTAGTAGTACATTCTTAAGGGTGAGTGGATCGGGTAATTGGTGCCCATAAAGGTGACGGCTGAGTCGCCTAGATGATGAGCAATTTCTAACTGTGGAAAAGAGACGATCTCATACCCCTTGGCTCGAGCCCGCAAGCACCACTCGATGTCCACAAAGTCGATAAAGAGTTCTTCGCGCATCAAACCGACGTCATCCAAGACTGAAATGGGAATAAAGCTCCCTGAGGTGATCACGTAGTGGGGATGGATGATTAGCTTTTGTTTATCGGGTTTGGAGCGAATGAGTCGAAACGGTTTAAAGTTGATAATCGAGCCATAGTTATTGATGACATGGTTAAAATATGACGGTGAAAATAAGGCGGGTTTTTTTAAGTCTTGGTAAGCATTGATGTGTTTGAGCATGTTTTGCAAGAAATCAGAAGGTAGTAAGGTATCTTGGTCAAACAAGGCGACCATTTCTGCTCCTTGTTTTTTTGCTTCAAGGATACCCATATTTAAAGCAGAGGCTAGACCAATGTTATCTGGATTATTAATGATAGTGACTTGCGAGGATTGAAATGAATCGAGGGAGATTTCTGGGCTGTTATTGACCAAAATAATATCTGAGAAATTTTCTTGGTGAGCCGCTAAAACTTTTTTAAAAGCATCAAGATTAGTTATATAACAAACGATAAAAACATAAATTTTATCCTTTTTACAAGCTGTATCCATCTTAATAAGAATTGATTTTAATGCTAGGTAATAAGAAAATTTTTTTCATTTAACATTTTGCGGATTCATAAATTATTTGTTGAAAATAACACAATTAACACTAAAAATAAAATTTACCTTTAGATTGGGATAAAGTATATTAAATCCATGTTCAGAAAAATCGCACTCAGGAATGATAAAACGATTGGTATCGATTGGCCCTTGGAAGAAGTGTCGCTATCTTCAAAAGACAACTCAGCGCTTTCTTTTAAAGAGGCAAAGTACTTTAGTTAAAACGACTTACGCTTTATGTTCGAGGCGTAAAGTTTGATTCGTGAGTTTTGAAATAAGATCTTCCGAATGCGATGCAATGACTAGGATAGAAGATTTTTGAATGTAGTCATGTAGTCTTTTTTCGGCTTTGATTAAGAAGTCACTATCCCCCACACTTAACCATTCATCCATCAGAATAATATCAGCAGGCACGGTCGTCGATACCGCAAAACCTAATCGCATGTGCATACCCGTGGAGTAGGTGCGAACCGGTAACTCTAAAAATTTGCCTAACTCGGTGAAGTCGGCAATCTCTTCCTCAATTATTTTAATCTGTTTTAATTTCATACCCATCATGATGGCGCGCATACGAATGTTTTCATAACCGGTCGCCTCCATATCCATACCTAAAGAAATATCGATCAAGGATACGATGCTCCCTTTGACATCGATGTGGCCTATGCTCTGTTGGTAAACGCCTGCGATGGTCCTAAGGAGGGTAGATTTGCCAGCACCATTCGGCCCCATGACGCCTAGCCTGTCCCCATCTTTTAGGTTTAAGTTAACCTCATGGAGTGCCGTGACGCTTTGTATCGAAGCTTTTTCTTTTGAGAAGTTTTTTAAGAGTGAATTCTTGATCGATCGACTGTCATTTGAAAACACAGGGATCTCCACACTCACATTTTGAAGAAGAATAGATGCCATGACTTATAACCAGTAAGCGATGCGTGAACGGTAGCGACCCAAGAAGTAAGTCGCTAGAAGCGACAGCACCGCCAAAGAGGCCAGTGACCATAGGTAGTTACTTACACTGGGTAAGTGCCCCAAGAGGGGCGCCCTAATCGTCTCGATCCAGTGGTAGATGAGATTCATTTCTACCAAGTAGGTGCGATCTTTTAGAATTTCCACCTGCCATAAAATGGGCGTGAAGAAAAATATAATCGTGGTGCCGACAGTTACGACCTGTGTCATGTCCTGGTAGCGCGTACAAAAAATAGTGACCACAATAGATAGCAGGGTTAAGTTAAGTTGGATGAGGATTAAGCTTGGAATGGCGATAAGATTGATCCACGATAATCCTTTACCTATAAGCAATAAAACCAATGCGATGATGATCGTGTTGTGAGCCAGGATGATAAGCTGCCTGACATTAAGCCTGAGCGTAAAAATCGGAAAGGGTAGCCTTATCTGTTTAATGACCCCACCAAACTGAAAATATCCCCCCGCCGCATCCAATATCTGTCCGCTCATCCAGCCCCACAACACCATGCCCACCGCGAAGAAGGGAAAAAAGTTTTCAAGGTCACTGCCAAAGATATGAGACCACAGGAAGCCTAGCATCAGGACCATGAAACCGGTCGAGATCGTGACCCACCAAGGGCCTATCACGGAACGCCTGTAACGAAGCTTGATGTCTTGGATGGCCATATAGAGCCAGCGTTCGTGGCAGGTGAATCCTTCCTTCAGCTCTTCTAAGCCTAACTTTAGTGTGGAATGAAGCGTCATATAAATAGATTATAACCTAGTATTCCAACATCGAAATGTGTTATATGGTTGGCACTGACAAGGATGCTCAAGGTAAAATGGTGTCTATGAAAAACACTCAATTTCAGTTAAAGCACCCCCCCCCGCTAACGGGCGTTAGCGCACCTCTCAAATGAGAATCAGTCTGTTTTGTGAAAGTGCGCAATCTACTCTTCCTCGCTCAACACATCAATGATATCCCGCTTTAGTCGCCAAGACTGCTGCTCCCGTAGCTCCTTGAGACGTCTCGAGAAGAGCCTGCCT
>JAQBUS010000206.1 GCA_027623875.1 Pseudomonadota bacterium | reverse complement strand
GTTAATTAAAAAATGGTCTATTCGAATTCCATCGTTTCTATTCCAGGCTCCGGCTTGATAATCCCAAAAAGTATATTGTTCGATAGGCCCATAGATTTCCCGAAAGCTATCAGAATACCCAAGATTAATAATTTTCCGAAATGCTGCTTTTGTTTCTGGTAAGAACAACGCATCTCCCTTCCACCTAATAGGATCTGCTGCGTCAATGTCGGAGGGAATAACATTATAATCCCCAGCCATAATAATGGGAATTTCATTTTTGAGTAAATTTTTCGCATGTGAGTACATATGCTCCATCCACTCTAACTTGTAGTCATACTTTGCCCCTGGTGTTGGGTTCCCATTGGGGGCGTACAAGCAACATATCCGAATGGGTTTTGTTTCAAAAGTAATAGTGGCTTCAATCCAACGGGCTTGCTCATCTCCTTCATTTCCGGGTAAGCCTATGCTAATATCCTCTATAGAGTATTTGGACAAAATGGCCACGCCGTTGAAGCCCTTTTGGCCATGTAGTGCGATATTATAGCCTCTGTCTTCTATAAATTCTCGAGGGAACGTTTGATCAATAGTTTTGATTTCTTGAAGAAGAACTACATCTGGCTTTGTATTATCTAACCAGTCGGCTAAGGCATTAGCTCTCGCCCGAATCCCATTAACGTTAAACGTTGCTATTCGCATTCTGATCTCCCGATTTTTACATGCAATGCTTACTTAGCCTTACTGTATATTGAAGCCTGCTTTAAGTTTAGTTTAGATCAGCAACTTTCAACCAAAGTTGATCAATCTCCCAGAGTTTTTCCTTGTCAAAAGTGTGCTGATGCTTCCAATACTCTCCTGATGGAATAAAATAATTTAAATCCTTCTCCAATTTTAGAATTTCTTCTACTAAATCAAGGTTTAATTTTTGTAATTTTTGTTCATTTGTTAGATCGCCGATAGTAACTTTTGGGAAAACTAACCTAGATTCTCCTTTAGAAATATTAACTAACGCACAACCTTGTTTAGCAGCATAATACATAAGCCTACAGGATTTTGCTTCTAGAGATTGGAGGGTCACATCTTTTCTTAAGGGATCTTGAGTGCCGATCCCGTAAAAGTGAGTATTTCCCTCTTGAGGGTATACCATGTCACACCCAAGAAAAACAATTGTCTTAGGCCTGTATGTAAATAGGGTATAATATCCAGCAGTGAATGCCATAGTTCCACCAGCGTAAACAAATCCTCCATAGTGATTTTGTGCAGAAACATAGGTATCAGCGCTAGTCAATTTTTTCGAATTATTACAAGAATTTGGCAAAGCACTCTTTGGAAAGTCTTCAGGGTATATTAGTTCATCCCATTGGTCACTTAGCTTCCACGCATTGTTTATTGCTAGAGTATGATCAATATTTTTTTTTTGCATACTTCGATAGTTTATAGCATTAGGTGCGCTGCCCAAAATTAAGACTGTTTTAATAGTGAACCTCGGTTTCTGATTTATTAAATTTTTTTAAAACGAAAATGATGTTCCGCAACCACATGATGATTTTGCGTTAGGGTTATTAACAGTAAACCGAGCGCCAATAACTTCTTCAGAAAAATCAATTATAGAATCTTCTAAAAACGACAAGGAAGTACTATCGATGACTACTTTTTCGCCATTACTTTCTAAAACCAGGTCATCTGTTTGGATATAGTCTAGCTTAATTTCATATTGGAAACCGGAACACCCCCCGCCTAGAACTGCAACCCTTAGCGCTTTTTCTTGTATATTAGCGCCAATTTCTGAAAGCCTTGCGTAAGCTCGATCAGTAACTTTGGGAGGTAATGATAATTTCATGTTTAATCTTTCGGTAACTTAGAGTTAGTAATATAGTATTTTTTTTTGCAATCAACAAGAACAGGAATTTATAAGTTTTGCTTGCCCTTTATGCATCAAATCCAAACAAGACCCGAGGTCGCTTTTACGACGAGAAAGAAAGTTCTTTTCGATCGGTCTTTCAGCGTGATCGAGACCGTATTATTCACTCAACAGCTTTTCGGCGATTGAAACACAAAACTCAAGTGTTTCTTGAACATGAAAGTGATTATTTCCGAACCCGGCTTACTCACACAATTGAGGTAGCAAATGTAGCTCGAACTTTAGCAAAAGCCTTAAAGTTGGACGAGGATTTATCTGAAAGCATCGCATTGGCCCATGATTTGGGTCACCCTCCTTTCGGACATACCGGAGAAGAGGCGTTAGATCAGCTTATGGAAAAATTTGGAGGCTTCAATCATAACGCTCAGGCACTTTTAATAGTTACCTCCTTGGAAAAGCATTATGCAAAGTGGGATGGTCTAAATTTGGCCTGGGAAACTTTAGAAGGGATCGTGAAGCATAATGGACCTTTATTATTAAACGTTCCAAAAATTATTTCGAATTACTCCGAGAAGTCTAATTTACAACTTGAAACTTTTGCGAGTGCAGAAGCTCAAGTTGCTGCCTTATCTGATGATATCGCGTATAATCACCACGATCTTCTTGATGGTATGCGTGCCAAGTTTTTTTCTTTAGAGGAAATAAAAGATCTTCCTATTATTTCAACATGTATTAAAAAGGTGGATAGCTCCTTTCCTAATATTGAGCCCCAACGTCGGCGCCATGAAGTGATGCGAAATTTCTTTAATATTCTAGTATTAGATGCAATAGAAGAATCTCGGGGATTATTGAAAACATTGAACCCCGAATCTGTGAATGATATTTATATCGCTGATTGCGCTGTTATTAGTTTTTCAGCGGCGATGCAGGCTGATTTAAATGTGGTAAGGAAGTTTTTATTCGATCGAATGTATCGATCACCTGAAATTGTAAAAATGAGACAAAAGGCGACTAAAATTGTTGAAGATCTTTTTCGTGTATATGTAAGTGATATAAATTTACTCCCGGAAAAGTGGCGACAAGATATAGGTAAACAGTCTAACGAAATAGACAAAGTCAGAATTGTTTGTAATTATATCGCGGGAATGACTGATAGATATGCGATACAGGAACATCTTAGGTTAACAACTTTGTGTCAATAAGGTTTGCTAGAACTTTCAAATTTAAAAGGTTTAATGAACTGGATTTTTCTTCTAACCATGGTAAACCAAGTTTTGTATAAAAACGGTGTAGGTAATGGATATATTTAATCAAATTCGGGCTCTTGTTTTGGAAGCCTTAGATGGTATGGTGGCTGAAGGATTACTCAAAGCCAACCTCGATTACTCTAATGTTGCGGTAGAACCTCCCCGGGATCCAGCGCATGGTGACATGGCAACTAATGCAGCACTGGTCTTAGCAAAATTAGCAAAAATACCACCTCGAGAAATTGCTGAAATTTTACGTTTACGAATAAGTACTGATAATAGGATTAAAAATATTGAAGTGGCTGGACCCGGGTTTTTAAATATACAGCTTAATAATGAGATATTACATGGCACCATTTTGAGATGCCTTAGTGATGGTGAAGACTATGGAAAATCTAACATTGGGAAGGGTAAGAGGGTTAATGTTGAATACGTTAGTGCTAACCCAACTGGCCCGCTTCATGTTGGCCATACTCGTGGAGCAGTTTTTGGAGATGCACTCGCAAATTTGCTAAAATATGTTGGTTATGAAGTTACTCGAGAATATTACTTAAATGATGGTGGTGCTCAAGTCGATGTGTTGGCCCGATCAGTTTACTTAAGGTACCTGGAGGCTCACGGTTTAGATGTTACTTTTGAAGATGGAACCTATCCGGGTGATTATCTCATCGAAGTTGGGACTTCTTTGAAAGATGTCGTTGGAGATAAGTTTGTTGGGCAGGAAGAAGAGAAATGGCTTGACGAAATCAGAGTTTTCGCTGTGGAAAAAATGGTAAAGCTTATACAAGATGACTTAAAAAGCTTGGGAGTCACTATGGATTTCTACTTTAGTGAAAAGTCATTGTTTGAAACAACAAAAATTGAAGATG
>JAQBUS010000205.1 GCA_027623875.1 Pseudomonadota bacterium | reverse complement strand
GCTAATTGCTCGAGCGCTGTCTGGAGGGTTTAATTCTGCCTGGCCGCTGGCTTTGGGTGTTTTAGTGGGTGATTTGATTTGGCCGTTGTTAGCCATACTTGGGGTTAATTGGATGGTGTCTGAATTCTCTTATTTTGTTACAATTTTACGCTGGGTGTCTGTGCTCATGTTTCTCTCAATGGGTGTTTTGCTTTTAATTAATACTCAAGGTTCTTTTATTGTTGATAAGCGCTTAACGAAACCAGGAGTATTGGCGGGTTTCGTTGCAGGACTTGTAGTAATATTAGGAAACCCAAAAGCTATATTTTTTTATATGGCCATACTGCCTGGGTTTTTTAATTTGTCAGAAATTTCTGTACTTGATATCTTTCTTATTTGTTTGCTGAGTATGTTAATTCCTTTAGCTGGAAATCTCTTTTTAGCAAAATTTATAGAATCTTTACGAAAAACCCTTACATCACCTCTGTATCTCAGCCGTCTTAATAGACTTTCTGGGTTATTATTGATCGGCGTGGGATTACTGATATTTTTCTCGATTTTGCTCTAATAGGTTTCTTAATAATTAAGAATTTTTTTAATTATTAATCTTTCAAATTAGTCGGATTAAAGCCCTGCATTAATTAACTATTATTTAATATACTAAATATACAATAAGTTGTGCATTTACGTGACATCATGTCCAAAAACAGCTATATATAGATATATTAATTTTTAGGCGGAAAAATGTCAGAGCAAGTGCAAATCGTAGAAGAATACGGAGCAGATTCGATAAAGGTCCTCAAAGGGCTTGATGCCGTAAGAAAACGTCCGGGTATGTATATAGGAGATACTGATGACGGTTCTGGGCTTCATCATATGGTTTATGAAGTGGTTGATAATGGTATCGATGAAGTACTTGCCGGGCATGCAGATTCAGTCAATGTTACGATTAATGCGGATTCTAGTGTGTCAGTTAGTGATAATGGTCGGGGGATACCCGTCGGAATACACGAGGAAGAGGGAATTTCTGCTGCTGAAGTAATCATGACGCAACTTCATGCTGGTGGAAAATTTGACAGTAATTCTTACAAGGTTTCAGGAGGACTTCACGGAGTAGGGGTATCAGTAGTGAATGCCCTGTCGGTTTGGCTCGAACTCACAATTTTCCGAAATGGAAAAAAACATTGGGCTCGATTTGAAAATGGTGAAACAGTAGAGTCCCTTCGAGAAGTGGAAGCTTCAGAGAGTAAAGTAACCGAGGTTCGCTTTTTGGCATCATTGGAGACTTTTTCTAATTTAGAATACTCGTTTGAGACACTAGAAAAAAGACTACGAGAGTTAGCGTTTTTAAATTCTGGTGTAAGAATTGTGCTGGAAGATGCGCGCCCTGCTGAACCTCTGAAATCAGAATTATTTTATGAAGGTGGGGTAAAGGAGTTTGTAAAGTATATAGATAGATCCAAGACATCAGTAATGCCTGAGCCGATCTATATTACTGGAGAAAAAGATGAAATTGGTGTTGAGGTTGCTATGTGGTGGAACGATAGTTACCACGAAAATGTACTTCCGTTTACAAATAATATCCCTCAAAGAGATGGTGGGTCTCATATGGCTGGATTCAGGGGAGCCCTAACTCGAACGATAAATAATTACGCTCAGTCAACGGGTATAGCAAAGAGAGAGAAAATCTCTTTCACCGGTGATGACGCTCGAGAGGGTTTAACCTGTGTTCTTAGCATTAAAGTACCAGACCCAAAGTTTTCTTCGCAAACAAAAAATAAGTTGGTTTCAAGTGAGGTTCGCCCTGCCGTTGAAGGTTTAGTTAATGAAAAACTATCTGAGTGGTTTGAAGAAAATCCAAATCAAGCAAAAATAATTGTGACCAAGATTATTGAGGCAGCTCATGCGAGAGAAGCAGCGAGAAAGGCAAGAGATTTAACGCGTAGAAAAACTGCCCTAGATGTTAATTTTTTAGCTGGAAAATTAAAGGACTGCTCTGAGAAAGATCCTTCAAAAACAGAAGTGTTCTTGGTCGAGGGAGATTCAGCTGGCGGGTCTGCACAGACTGGTCGGGATAGAAAAACACAGGCAGTACTTCCTCTAAGAGGTAAAATTCTTAATGTCGAAAGAGCTAGGTTTGATAGAATGTTAGGTTCGCAAGAGATTGGCAATTTAGTGATGGCTTTGGGAACAGGGATTGGCCGGGACGAGTTTAATATCTCAAAATTACGCTACCATAAAGTTGTTATTATGACAGATGCCGATGTTGATGGAGCGCATATAAGGACCTTATTGCTCACATTTTTCTTTCGACAGATGCCGCAACTAATAGAAAATGGTCATTTATACATTGCGCAGCCTCCACTTTATAAAGTCGCACGTGGAAAGTCAGAGGTCTATTTGAAGGATCAGTCTGAATTAGATAACTACTTGATCGAAATGGGTATTGAAGGTGCAGTACTTGAACTCGGTTCTGGAGAAGAGATTGTTGGCCAGGACTTAAGAAGAGTTGTAGATGAGGCGCGAACAGTTGGTAGAATTCTAAAGGCTTTTCCGACTCACTATCCTAGTCATATAATAGAACAATCTGCTATCGCGGGAGCTTTTTCTCTTGGAGAGCTCGAAGCAGATTTGCAAGGAGTGGCTAATCGGGTTGCTGAGCGCTTGGACCTTATTGCCCTCGAATACGAGAAAGGTTGGCAGGGTAGGCCAACACAAGATAAGGGTATTAGATTATGGCGGGTACTTCGTGGCGTGGACGAGGTAAGGATATTAGATGGAGCGGTTTTGCGTTCTGGAGAAGCTAGGAAGCTTGGAACCATTACAAGCAGCTTGCAAGACATCTACTCCACACCTGCAAAGTTAATTAGAAAAGAAAAGGAACAGCCTGTTTATGGGCCAATTGATCTACTTCAGTCAATCATGGAGGAAGGTGAAAAAGGTTTGTCACTTCAGCGATATAAGGGATTGGGAGAAATGAACCCAGAGCAATTATGGGAGACAACACTAGATCCTGAAGCCCGGACACTTCATCAGGTAAAAGTAGAGGATTTAGTTGATGCTGATGATGTCTTTACAAAATTGATGGGTGATGTTGTAGAGCCTCGGAGAGATTTTATTCAAGCTAATGCACTTAATGTAGAAAACTTAGATTTTTAACCGTTATAGGAATTTATTCGAATTTGAAATTAAAATTCAGGCTACATTATTAGTTGGTTCCTTAGTTAACCGAGGAATTATGAATTTAATAAGAGATAAAAATATTTACAAAAAAGATTAAAAAGGAACATGTTATGACTTACTCAAAGTATATGATGCAATCAAACTTAATCGATGGTGAATGGATTGCAGCAGATAATGGTGGAACCCTTAATGTTGTAAATCCAGCTACCGGTGAGGCAATTGGGACTGTTCCTGCCTGCACAAGTAAAGAGACTGCACGCGCAATAGAGGCAGCCCGTAGGGCCTTCCCAACTTTCTCAACGATGCCATTGCTTGAAAGAGTTGGCCTTTTATGGAAGTTACATGACGCTCTTCTGGATAATCAAAAGTCTCTAGCTGAGTTACTTACCTTAGAACAAGGAAAACCGATAGCTGAGGCTACAGGAGAAATAGTCATTGGGGCAGCATATATCCGTTGGTTTGCTGAAGAGATAAGAAGAACCAAGGGTGAAATAGTACCGGCCGCCGCACCAGATCGTAGGATACTTGTAACAAAGCATCCCATCGGAGTTGTTGGTATGATAACGCCTTGGAATTTCCCGTCTTCTATGTTGGCGCGTAAAATTGGACCAGCTCTTGCAGCCGGGTGTACAATAGTTGCAAAGCCGGCGTCTGCTACGCCCTATTCTGGTTTGGCTTGGGGTGCATTATGTGAAGAGGTGGGTTTTCCAAAGGGTGTGGTGAATATCTTGACAGGGCCAGCGGGAGAAATAGGGTCAACTATTATGAGTAGTCCAGTGGTAAGGAAAGTAACTTTTACTGG
>JAQBUS010000204.1 GCA_027623875.1 Pseudomonadota bacterium | reverse complement strand
TCCTGGGTTTTTTTTAGATTTAACTCCTGTGGAGGATTTATAATTAATAAAAAATGCTCGAGTCCATTATGCTTTTCATTAAATAAGGAGGCTTGGATGTCATCCCCGTCCGAAGTCCATTTTAATAAAAAATCCTTATCGCTTGGAACCGGACCTTTTAGTCGTATTTTATGATGTGAGCTTGAAACTTTTTGAATTAATACATCGTGATATGGGCTATCAATAGTACCCAAATCAAACCCGGGCTCTAGATTGATCGAAATTTCAACTGGATTTTGGATCTCTCCATTTAGTAAATCTTTTTTTTCTTGAGAAGGCTTTTGTGCTATATTGATAGGTTCGGTGCTAATGGTTGCCCAACCTGAAGAACCAAATTGGACTTTTTGAATTATGGGCCTGACTTCATATCTGGGGGCAACTACTAATGGAACTCTTATTTCCCAATAGCCATTATTTGGAGAAAGATCATTTTGGAACTCTATTTGCACTACGACAATTTCATTGGGAGCAATATTAGCAACTGAGTTAGTGAAAAGGTTGGGTCTTTGTTGTTCAACCAGGGCTGCTTTTCTTCCTTCTTTCTTTGCAGTTTCATATATTTCCTTGGCCTGTTTTTTTTCCTTAATGAAACCCTCTATAAATTTTTCCCCAATACGCATTTTTAATGTATCCACCGCAGCTTTTTCACTAATTGGAAAAACGTAGATGCCTTCTGCCCATTCATCGGCTGTATTAATGAATCGTTGACTGACCTTGGTTCTGCTGATGGTTCCCGCAACATTTATTTCTATTTTGGTGGAGAGTAAAAGAGCAGAACTTAACCCACTAGCGGTCCGTATTAAAAGTTGACCACTTTCGATGCCATCCAAATCTATTGATTGCTTATTAGAATTTGACTGAGCTGATGCGGTAAAGCCCACTAACAGAGCCACGGATACAATCAAAAGAACCGGAAAAATGCTATAAAGTAATAAGGTAAAATTTCTATTTTTAATTTGATAATTTTTTTTCATTTAAGTGCCCAATTTGGAAAACAATGGCAAAGATAGTTTACTTCTCTTTAGCTGAGTATGTTTTCTTGTTTCTAGGAACCCAGTACGAGAAAATATTCTCTATGGGAAAGTCGACTGGCTGTCAGACCTCGGAACTATTTCCCGATCATCTGAGATATAAAGTACGGGTTTTTCGACCCGGCGAGAGGTCAGAGTATTTTTAAAAAAAGCAGTAAAAATCACGGAAACATATAAATACTGTGATTTATTATGAAGTTATTGTGCATCGTAAACTGGGTTGGCATGCCTTGAGGTTCTGAGGAGCAATATCTCTGCTTAAGGTCTGCATTAACCATCACAACATCTGCTCATAAATAAAATCATAAGTGCACAAACGTCTCAGAGTATGGTAGCGTGCGCAGGGTAGTTATTCTCCGATCATGGCCTGCGCACACCATTAGGAGAACACTCAATGTATAATAAATTATCTGCCCTAGCTCTACTGAGTTTGTCGGTTATTACTTCTTCTGCTCGAGCAGAATGCGTTAACCATATTAGTGAAACCAATGGGTCACCTCAAGTAGCTATTTGTAGTAATCTTTTTAAAACTAATGACTTAGGTAAACCCAGTCAGTCAATTGCTGGAAGAGTAGTCGACCACTATGAGAATGCTGCACACTATGAGGCTTATTATGAACCTAGATGTCACACAGAGCAAATACCAGTTTATGGTGGTTCTCAGTTCAGCCCTAACGGTTCAACCATATTAGGAGGAATGATCATAGGAGGTATTTTGGGCAAGGCCTTTACGGGTGATAAAGAGGGGGCTATTGGTGGTGCGATTGTTGGTGGCATGGCTGGGGGAGAGCCGTCACAACCCAGGTTTGTAGGCCATCATAATATTAGGCGGTGCAAAGAAATAAAAAAATACCGACAGATTTATAAAAGAGAGTATAGCCATTCGACTGTATCATTTTTTATTGGTGATGTTGCTTATAGCTCTGAGTTCGTCAAAGACGGTATGAACTAAGTCGAAGGATCAGTATATTTGTCGTGCTTTTAAGTTGTAACGCTACTTTTAAAACTTCTATGGATTGGGTTAGATCATAGTATTGGAACGGCAAATTGGATTTAAAACTAAATTGATTGCAGTTTTCTTCTACACACTTACAGTTATTTTGAAAACTAAATGAAATTTTTTTCATAAGATTAGTAAGGAATAAAATATGCGACCTTTTGGACGTGGGGAACTAGACTCACTGTATTTTAAATACCCGCTCTTTTCTGCTCCAAAAGTTAGTGCAAACAAAGCAACACCGGTTGACGTAACTATTGTTGGTGCTGGACCGATTGGTTTAACTGCCGCCTTAACTTTGGCAAGGTATGGAATACGCTCAGTCATTCTAGAAGCTAAAAATACATTTAATGATGGCAGTCGCGCGATTTGTATCGCAAGGCAAAGCTTTCATATTTTTGAATCCATTGGAGTAATCGAACCTTTTCTTAAAAAAGCATTGGGATGGAGCAAGGGAAGGTCCTTCTATAGGGGGAAACAAATTTTAGAATTTAACATGCCAGATAACGATAATCAAAAATATCGTCCACAATTCATTAAAAAATTCCTTCATGATGCCGTTAAAAAAAATCCACTTATTGACATGAGATGGCAATCAAAAGTTGAAGAAATAAATATCGAAAATGATATTAAAAAGTTATCTATCACAGACGTTAACGAATCTTATAGTTTAGAAAGTAAATGGATTCTTGCAGCAGACGGTGCCAATAGTACGATCAGAAATTTACTAAAATTACGTTTGAATGGTCAAAATCTCGAAGGTCGTTACATTATAGCAGATATTCATATGAAACATGATTACCCAACTGTGAGGCGCGCTCTGTTTGATCCTGATAGCAGACGAAATGGAACAGTCCTAATCCATAAGCAACCAGAAGATATTTGGAGAATAGATTATCAATTAAATGAGAAAGAAGATCTTAGTATTGCGACAAAAGAAAATGTCGTGCGTGAATGTATTACTGGAGTGCTTAAAGATATTGGTCACACAGGACCTTGGGATCTTGAGTGGTGGAGCACATACTCGGCAAATACGCTTGCACTAGATAATTACAGATATGGTCCGATTTTTTTATTGGAGATAGCGCCCATATCGTACCTATATTTGGAGTTAGAGGATTAAATAATGGTCTTGCAGACGCTCAAAATATAGGCTGGAAATTGGCCTATATTTTAAAGGGTATGGCAAACGAATCTTTGTTGGAGAGCTATAGTCCAGAGCGTCGCGGAGCTACATTAGATGTTTTTGCAAATGCTCTTAAATCCACACGTTTTATGACCCCACCAACTTTTGGTTGGCTAATTATGCGTGATGCTGCGCTTTCATTAGCGCTTCAACATGAATTTGCGGGAGCGTTAGCCAATCCACGACAGATGGAACCATATAATTATGCGGATAATTTAATAACTCTAAATGATGACAAAACTTTCACATGTGGGCCTGCTCCTGGAAAAGTCATTGAAAATTTTAAGACAGAAGGAGGGTTTTTGAGTGATAGATTAGATAAAGGATTTAATCTTATCTGGTTTGGACTCAAGGTTCCTGCAATTGAAAAGAAACTTAATTTAAATTTAATTAACATTAAGCCAAATCACCCAATCGCTCAATTCTACGGGGCTACTGAAGGGTCTGCATACTTAATAAGGCCAGACATGCATATTTGTGGTCGCTGGCATGAAGCAGATCTTTCAAATATAATTTCATTTTATCGGTTTATTCTTAATGGAGAAAAGTTTTGACAAATGAAGAAGTAGAAAGATTTTATGAATCTATGGCTAATACAATCGACCAAGTGGGAGAAAAAAAAGCAAATATTTTTTTAGCAAAATTAACATTACTTTTTGCAAAAAATTTAAATAATTTTGATAAATCCATATCACTTATAGAGGAAGCCGCATTGGATTTAGAC
>JAQBUS010000203.1 GCA_027623875.1 Pseudomonadota bacterium | reverse complement strand
AAGAAAACATTGCCTAACAAAACCTATACGCAATGCCCTTCGGGACACTGCGCATAGCTAAACCGTTATCGGCAACCATAAAATGATTTAAATTGCGATATTAACAACTACAATATTAAAGACAATGGGCTTATTTGATTTTCTAAAGAGAAAAACAGACAATAATTCAGAACGAAAAGAATCTTTGCATCAAAGAGAAAGCAAATCCACCTCCAAAACCTACATTGAGCTTGAGGAGTTTTTGTATTTGGCAAATAAAATGGTTATTAACAATAAGGCTTCAACTGATACTGCTCACATTAAAGCGTTCATTAAAGATCAAATCAGTGAATCTGATTTAAATTTCGTCAAAGAGGAAATAAAGTATTTTATGTTTTGCTTACTCCATTTTTACACATATACCGAAATCGCAGTGAATAAAAAAATTCTAAATATAAATGATGAAAAAGCATTAAATCATTTTAAGACAATCAGCTATAATTCTTTAGATAGGTCATTTTTAACTTCGTTAAACGATTTTGAGTATACTATAGAAAAATGCAAGAATCGTTATGAGAAGTATACCCATTATTTAGGAATTTACAAATATCAGGACTTTGAAAGATCTTTCTTAGAGTGTTTTGCAACACAAATTACAGGAGGTTTTAATGACAATACAATCTCATTAAATATTGACTTACAACAAATTTTATTGACCGCTCGTTGGGTTTACAGAACATATGGAGAATCAACCAAGGTGACATTAAGCAAGCAGAATTTTATTATTTAGTTATGAGACTTAATAACTGCTTGAATGATAACATGGCAGCCGATAACAGCGTGTAAGCAATATTGCCTTGCCACAGAGTCTACCCCGATTTCGGGGCGCAACACAAGGCAACATCGCCTACACGCAAACCGTTAGCAAACATTAAAAAGAAAAGATGAAAAAGATATCAGTTTCACTAATAATCACAATCCTTACCATAGGATTAACAAGCTATGGGCAAGTGCAAATAGGAAATGACATTGATGGAGAAGCAGCAGGTGATAATTCTGGATATAGCACAGCCTTATCATCTGACGGTTCTATAGTAGCAATTGGAGCTCCGTTTAACGAAGGAAATGGCTCAGCCGCAGGACATATAAGAGTTTTCGAAAACATTAGCGGAACATGGAGCCAAATAGGTAGCGATATTGATGCTGCCTCCTTCGGTGATCAAACAGGACAATCTGTAAGTCTATCTTCAGATGGTTCAATAGTCGCTTTTGGCGAGCCCATTAATGAAGAAAATGGTTCAATTTCAGGACAGGTACGCGTTTTTGAAAATGTGAGCGGTATTTGGACACAGGTTGGAGGCGACATTAACGGAGACTCGTTTAATTACCAAACTGGTGGCTCTGTTGATTTATCATCAGATGGCTCTATACTTGCTGTTGGATCTCGTGGAGCCACTGTCCCTGGTGTTGGTTTTTTTACCGGGAGTGCAAGGGTGTATGAAAACCTAGGTGGCACATGGACACAAATAGGAAGTGATATTGAAGGAGAAGCAGAAAATGACTTTTTTGGCGTTTCACTTAGCTTAGCATCTGATAGTTCTGTCGTCGCGATTGGAGCACTCGGAGACATTTTCAATAGTGATACCGGATATGTGAACGTATACCAAAATATTGCTGGTGTTTGGACGCAAATAGGTAATAGCATTAAAGGCACCGCACCAGCGGGTGAATTTGGAGGGTCAGTAAGTATTTCATCAAATGGTTCAATAGTAGCTATTGGAGGGCGTTTAGAATCAGCTGAAGGAATTGTACGTGTATTTGAAAACATAGGCGGACTTTGGACACAGATGGGAAGTGACCTTATTGGGGACGCATCAGGTGACCAATTTGGTTCTTCTGTGAGTCTATCAGGTGATGGTTCTAAATTGGCGGTAGGTGCTCGAAGAAATGATGGCAGTGCTGTCGATGCAGGACGCACCTATATTTATGAAAATTTGGGAGGTAGCTGGGTGAATGTATTAAGTTCGATTGATGGAGAAGCAGCAGGCGATCAATCGGGCTTTTCAGTTAGTCTATCCTCAGATGCTTCTACATTAGCCATTGGTGCAGTTCAAAATGATGCCAATGGTTTGGAGTCTGGGCACGTAAGAGTGTATGACTTATCACCAAGTGTTTCAATAAATGAAGTAAACCTAGATGGAGCAACAATTAACCTAACTCCAAACCCCGTCAATAATCACTTAGAAATTAGATTAGACGGAAACACCATTTTGAGAAAAGTAAGTATTTATAATAATTCTGGTCAGTTGTTACTCACATCTAAAGAAACATTAATAAACGTATCAAAATTGGGTTCTGGATTATATACAGTTGTAATTGAATCGAATAATGGAATCAGGTCTATTAAAATCATCAAATTGTGATATTATTCCTTTAAAGTTTGTAAAAGAAACGTTTGCTAACAATGTATATAAAAAATAGGCGAAATAGTAGTGAAATCAAGGCTTTTGGCTCGTGTCAATATTTGTGCTTAACTGAAAGTTCAGTGCTTCGAAACCGCCTACTTTTCATATACTAAACGTTAGCGGTCAGCAAAGAACAATAACAAATAGAAACTAAAATTTAATAAAATATGACACATACAGATTCAACACAAATTAAAATCCCAAAGTGGTTTTGGGTGTTAGTAGTCATTTTTCTACTTTGGAACATAATGGGAATTTTGTCTTTTTTCGGGCATACATTTATCACAGAAGAAGCCTTAGCAAAATTACCTGAAAATGAACGAGCATTGTACGGAGATTATCCATTTTGGACAACAATCATTTTTGCTATTGCAACTTTTGGCGGATTGATAGGATCTATCGGACTGATATTGAAAAGAAAATGGTCAAAACTATTTTTTATTATATCATTTTTAGCCATAGTACCTCAAATGATTCATAATGTGTTTTTTACAAAATCAATCGAAGTTTATGGTACGGCACAGGCAGTAACAATGCCGGTTTTGGTAGTTTTTATTGGTGCTTTTTTAATTTGGTTTTCAAACTATTCAATAAAGGAAAGTTGGCTAAAATAAATTGCCGAACCGCTAACAATGTATATGAAATCATAGCCCCCTTCGGATGCTACGCTTCATATACTAGACGTTATGCCTCATTGTAGGACGACACAACAAACAGACAAAATTAAGAATGAAAAAAGCTATAATAATTGGGGCGACATCTGGAATAGGTAAAGGACTTGCAAAACTTTTGGCTGACAACAATTATAAAATTGGCTTGACAGGAAGACGCGTTGAATTGCTAAATGAATTAAAAAACGAGAATCCAAATTTTTATATAAAATCATTTGACATCAATGACACAAATGTTGTTGGACAGAAATTAGATGAACTTACGACAGAACTTGGCGGACTTGATTTATTAATTATTAGTGCGGGCATTGGCGACATAAATGAAAGCCTAGATTTTGAAATAGAAAAGCGGACAATTGACACGAATGTATTAGGTTTTACTTGTGTTGCAGATTGGACTTTTAACTATTTTGAAAAACAAAAATCAGGACATTTAGCAGCAATAAGTTCTATTGGCGGACTTCGTGGTAGCAGAAACGCACCTGCATACAATGCGACAAAAGCCTATCAAATAAATTATTTAGAAGGGCTGAGACAGAAAGCAACAAAACTTAATACATCAATTTTTGTGACAGATATTAGGCCTGGACTTGTTGACACAGAAATGGCGAAAGGAGAAGGATTATTTTGGGTAATGCCTGTTGAAAAAGCAGTTAGACAAATTTTCCAAGCTATAATCGACAAAAAAAAGGTGGCGTATGTAACAAGACGCTGGGGACTTATTGCGACAATATTAAAACAAATTCCAAGACCGATTTATGACCGAATGTAACAACATAAAAGAACAACGAAGGCATAACACGGGTTTGGCAAAAGTGGCGGTTCAGTGCTCCGCAGACACATTTGTGGTTAATCAAAGTTTG
>JAQBUS010000202.1 GCA_027623875.1 Pseudomonadota bacterium | reverse complement strand
AACCATATATTGAGCTGTTTCTCCACCAGTTCGACCTGCCGCAGCTGACATAATGACAACTGGCTTTTCTTTCCAAACTGATCCAGGAATTCTACTAACCCAATCTAGGGAATTCTTTAGCACACCTGAAATTCCTTTATTATATTCCGGGGAAGTAATGATCACACCATCCGCCGCTTTGATATCGTTGTACAGATTTAGTGTAGATTTTGGTTTCTCGATATCCTCTTCATCACCGTTATATAGGGGTAAATTTAAGTTCGCTTCCTTAAAATCACACTTTCCATATAATCGAACAGCTTCTAATAGCAATTTTCGATTAAGCGAAGCTTTTCGTAACGAACCACATAACCCTATGATTTTCTTATCAGTCATGCATTACCCCAATTTCTCACGGTTGTGAGTTTGATTATAATTTAGTTCGGGACCTGTTGGAACAACTCTGGAGGGATTAATAGTCTCGTGACTAGCATAATAATGATTTTTGATATGCTCCATATTGACGGTGTCCGCAATGCCCGGCTGTTGATAAAGATCAAGAAGATAATTCCATAGGTTAGGATAATCGATTATACGACGAATATTGCACTTAAAATGGCTAACATAAACAGGGTCAAAGCGAATGAGAGTAGTAAATAATCTCCAATCAGCCTCTGTAATTTGAGTCCCGGTCAGATACCTTTTCGAAGAAAGCGTATCTTCAAGCCAATCTAGGGTATCAAAAAGAGGTATTAATACCTCTTCGTAAGCCTCTTGCGTGGTAGCAAACCCACAGCGATAAACACCGTTATTTAAGGTACTATAAACACGGTCATTAAAGGCATCAATTTCTTGACGTAGCCCTTCTGGATAGTAATCCGCAACAGTCGCACCAAATTTATCAAATGCAGAATTAAACATCCGTGTAATCTCGGAGGACTCATTAGATACGATGGTTTTATTTTTTTTATCCCAAAGTACTGGAACCGTTACACGTCCAGAAAAGTCTGAATTTGCTTTAGTGTAAATCTCATGTAAGAGTTGAGCGTCATTCACTGTATCTGGTACAACACCTGCAGCTGGGTCAAATGTCCATCCATGCTCAACCATATACCAGTGCACAACTGATACTGAGATCATGCTCTCCAGTCCTTTTAAAGCTCGTAAAATCATAGTTCGGTGAGCCCAAGGACAGGCTAATGATACATATAGGTGATAGCGTCCAGGTTCTGCATTAAAGCCAGCTGCCCCGGTTGGACCAGCGGTTCCATCCTCTGTAATCCAGTTTCGAAACTGAGCTGCTTTACGTTCAAAACGACCACCAGTTGATTTGGTATCATACCATTGATCAACCCACTTCCCATTTTGTAATAGCCCCATAATTTATCCTATCTGCTAATGGTCTAAGGGTTTAATAAATCTGTCGTTTCGAAGATCATTAAAAGCTGTTTGAAGTTCTTCTCGGGTATTCATGACAATGGGTCCGTGCCAAGCAACGGGTTCTTTTATTGGAGTGCCAGCCACGAGTAAAAATCGCATACCTTCGGGTCCAGCCTGAACGACGATTTCACCACCCGTTCCAAATTGAACTAAAGTTCGATTACCAGACATATCTCGAATATTGAGTTCTTGTCCTAAGACTTCTTTCTCCAAAAGAATACCTTTTGGTGTCGAAGCATCCGCGAATTTTCCTGCTCCTTCAAAAATGTAGGCGAAGGTATTCCTGTAGGTGTCAACTTTAAATGATTTTCGAAGACCAGCTGGCACATTGATATCGAGATAGAGCGGATCTGCTGCAATACCGTCAACTGGTCCTTTCTTACCCCAAAACTCTCCAGTAATAATTTTTACCTTTGTTCCATCATCATCAATGATCTCAGAAATTTCTTTTCCTTGCACATCTTGATACCGTGGGTTTGTCATTTTAAGGCTGCCCGGAAGGTTAGCCCAAAGTTGGAATCCGTGCATTTGTCCACGTGCATTCCCAGTTGGCATTTCTTGATGCATAATGCCCGAACCTGCCGTCATCCACTGCACATCACCGTTTGATAGTGTCCCACTATTTCCAAGACTGTCATTGTGTTCAACGGAGCCGTTAAGAACATATGTGATTGTTTCTATGCCTCGATGAGGATGCCAAGGGAATCCATTTTTATAGGCTTCTGGAGAATCATTACGAAAATCGTCAAATAAAAGAAATGGATCATGATTTTCAGGAGCATTAAAACCAAAAGCTCGATACAAATGAACTCCAGCTCCCTCCATAGTTGGGGTCGCCTTGCTTGTCGCAATTACTGGGCGGATTGACATTTTTATTCTCCAATACTTAATTATTAATTTAAAATTTATAACGTCTCTTCTGCACTTGATCTAGTATCAATCCACTCGGGTTTATAAGTAGAGATCACCGAACTTTCTAACGCGTGCCCCGAAGCCGCAAACATCTCTGCATTTTCAGCCATGAAGGCGTCTAGCTGGCCAGCTTCTGCCTCCATAATAGAACAACCCTGAGTTGGATCATTTTTCAAAAAACCTCTGTATATAGAAGTTATTCCGGCCTCTTTTTGATCATCAATACTGCTATCATAAGCCTTGGACCATTCTTCGAAAGGTATGTTGATTGTAAAAGTCGTTACGTAGGTTTCCAGCTTTTTCCCTTTCAGGGTTCTTCGGCTTTTACAGCTTACAAGAGTTAAACTCTTTACTTGGTGTGATCTTGAGATTTTCGAAATTGAACAGCCATTCTTTTCCATACGCCATATTCATCGTTTCTAAAATATCGGTGGTATAAACCTGCTGAGATATGCAGAAGCGTTAGCATCAGCAGTGTCAAAGACGTTACGTAATGAAAATCAACGAATGTTGGATACATTTCCTTGTTAACAGCTACTAAAGCAGGAACCTTAACTAAACCGATTAGGTATACATCGTATCCACCGGCCCAAGTCATTAAGGCTCCTTGGACGGGTAGCCAAATACATAAAACATACAAAATAAACTGTACAATTTTAGAGCTTATTTTATGTATCTTTGGTAGTGTATCTTCAAATTTTGGCCTGTTATAGAAACGCCAAATGAGGCGGAGTGAGATCAAGCAAAATATTAGTGTTCCAGTAATTTGGTGAAACCAGATAAATTGGCCCTTTTCAGGCGAAAACTCCATGTTGTGAAGATTTAAGCCAGTGAAAAATTGCCACAAAATAACAACTGCAAACATCCAATGAAACGCTTTTGCAATTACACCATAATCATTGTTGGAAGCTTTTAGCATTTTGAGCCTAGCGTGTTTCATAGGCAGTTTTTTTTCTTGATACTTTTCTTCAGAGAGAGCATGCCACCCGATACAGTTGCCTGTTGGGGAACGGCCACATCCACATTTTGGTGCCTCAGTCATTTTTATAACTCCTATTGTTAGTTGTGATTTTTTATGCATTGTAACATAGATGTACGCAAGGAGCGCATATCCGCATATAATGCGCGTAAAAAAGGCATAGAGAGTATGGACAAATGGGCTGAGCTTCGAACAGCATACCAAGTAGCAAGACTAGGCACAGTAAGTGCAGCGGCTAATGCGCTTGGCTTCCACCGCGCTACTGTGAACCGTCACATTGACGTGCTTGAGGACGAGATTGGTGCGCGCATCTTTATCCGCCACGCGCGGGGCTATGCGCTAACTGAGTTAGGCGAGGATGTACTTCGGGTAGCGCGAAAGACAGAGGAACTGATCGATGATCTTGCGGGTCGTATAAAGGGTGGCAAAGCTGCGCTCAATGGTGAGCTCAAGTTGACAATTCTAGCAGGTTTCGCTGAGCTACTGATGAAACCAATCTCAGACTTTAGAGCCAAAAATCCAAATTGCATTGTAAATCTTGACGCCAGCGAAAACCTTGCGAAACTTGAATACGGTGAGGCGCATATTGCACTGCGTGCAGGACCAAAGCCGGACCATCCTGATTACGTTGTGAGTAACTTTGCGCAGATCAGCTTCAACCTTTACGCCCACGACAGCTAT
>JAQBUS010000201.1 GCA_027623875.1 Pseudomonadota bacterium | reverse complement strand
ATGTATTGCCTATTGAGGCACCTTGCACACTTACGAGAGACCTCACTTTATGAATGTGCTTTTATTGGAGGTAAACTAATGCTGTGGTTCCATTGGTAGATTACCCTTATCTGTAATCAACCATGAATCACGGCCCTTAAATTTTACCGGGACTAGAGGACAACCAAAACCAGCGCCTCCATCAAGATTTACTCTGTTTCCAAAATGTGTAGGGATATCAACAACGGTATGGCCGTGAACGATTAATCGACCATGATTTAAGCAACTATTAATGAATTCGTCACGGATCCATAAAAAATCATTTTCAGCCTGGTTAGCTAGTTCTATTCCTGGACGAATACCAGCATGAACAAAAACCAAATCAGCCGTCTCGTGGGTTAGAGGCATTGAGTTTAAGAAATCAATATGATCTTTTGGAATTTTTTGACGAGCCTCTTTATGAATTTCGCCACTACGGCGTTCTTGGTTAATATCCACGCCGTAAGATAGTAGCGTAGTTTCTCCTCCTAGGCGAGGATGAAACCAGGTTAAGCCGTGGTAAAGGTTTGGGTCATGTCTTGGCTGATCTTCTAGGTACCATGTTAACATTCTATCATGGTTACCTCTTAAAAAGATCCAAGGTTTGCCTATTTTTTTTGCTTTCATAAGAGTATTAATTACGCTGCAACTGTCTGGACCCCTGTCGTTATAATCGCCTATAAAAACAATTTTGGCATTTTTACCACCATCATTTTCTATTAATTTTAAGGCGTTTTTTAACTCATCTATTTGTCCGTGAATATCACCTATTGCATACAGCATACTTTGCCTTATTTGCTAACGTTTGAAGCATTTAGGAGTGTTTTTATTATTAAAAATAAATCTAACACTTAACTGCCAAAGCCACTTCCTTTTCGCGTATATTCGGGGCGCGGTGGTGAGAAGACATCTAGAATAGTAGCACCATCTGGCCCGGCGATAACGCCGTGCTCAACCCCGCCAGGTGTTAACCAGAAGTCTCCTTTTCCTACTTCAACTTTTTCTCCGTCATGAATGCGAATTGCACTACCTTCCAACAAATAGCCCCATTGTTCTTGCTCGTGGCTATGGATGCTACCTTCTGAATTTGGATCAAGCTTTACCACAGACAGCATGGCTTGATCTCCAGGAAAAATTCTTGTGTTTATTCCAGGGCCGAGCTCTCTTGCGATTCCTTGATCAGTTTTGTTAACGTTAAAAAAACAATCTTTGGTTTTTCTCATTTGCATCTTCCAATCTTACAATAATCTCTACGGGAGCACTTATAACTGTTTTAGCACTGCATTTGCTGCTTTGGAAGTACTAGCCGCACCGCCCAAATCTCTCGTCACGTTATTTTTGTCTTGCAAAACCTTTTCAACTGCTTCGCGTAGCTTTATTGCATCCAAGGACATAAATTTGTTTTCATGCTTAATTCCCAACCACTCCAGCATCATCGCTGCTGATAATATCATAGCAAATGGGTTGGCTAAATTTTTCCCAGCAATATCGGGAGCGGTTCCATGACAGGGCTGGAACACTGCGTGATCGAGACCAATATCTGCCGATGGCGCAATACCAAGGCCACCCATGAGGCCTGCTCCAAGTTCAGAAAGGATGTCTCCAAACATATTTTCAGTAACTAGAACATCAAATTCCCAGGGTTTTTGAACCATCCATAAGGCCATTACATCAGCGTAAGCTGAGCTGGCTTTAATGTCGGGATATTTTTCTGCTTCTTGCTCAAATATACCCCGAAAAAAAGCAAATGCTCTGAACATGTTAGCTTTATCTACACAAACGACTTCACCAGATCCGCGCCCTAATTTTTTCCTGTCTTTGGCTAGATTAAATGCAAATCTAAAAAGCTTCTCCGAAATGTCTCTAGTAATTCTGAGCGTCTCTCGGGCCTCATCTTGCATAACCTCACCGTTTCCCTGAGAAAAAAATAGCCCTTCGGTACTTTCTCGAATTAGCACAAAATCAACTTCTCTATCTTTTGGAATTTTCAAGGGGGAGTATTCTTTTGCGCTTATCCTAACAGGCCGAACACCTGCAAAGAGTACCAACTCCTTACGCAAATCGATTTGGGGAGACATCTCTGTCCCGTCAGAATATCTCACATCAGGAAGCCCCATAGCCGAAAGTAAAATAGCATCACTTGATCTAGCAATATCTAAAGACTTTTTTGGCAAAGCTTCTCCAGTTTTTAAATAGTGCGCCGCACCAGCTGGGGTGGATTTGAAATCAAGTTGATACTCGTTAGCCTTGCTAGCTAAATGGTTTAGAATTCGAATGGTAGGAGCCATTATCTCTGGGCCAATGCCATCACCTTCGAAAACTGCTATTTTGAATTTTTTTGACATAATCTCTCTTGGAAAAGCTTTGGGCATTTAAGGATATTCATTGCGTGAATATTTAAACAAACCGTTGGTTATGGAAATGCAGTCCTAATTAATTAACGATCAAATATTATTGACCTTTAGAGTTGCCTTTGTCGATAGCAAATGCACTTAACAGTGAGTTAAATCACCCTTAATTAATATACAAAATGGCAGAGTAAAGATTTTTTCTAAATTCAAAAATACGTTTTTTCTTTTTACAATAAACATTATTTCGAATTACCAAATTATAAACTTTATTTAAGGTGACGGTTGCTCTATTGTCAGGAAACCCGTTATAATTTTTCTTAAACCATTGAAGGATTTATTTTCTTTAACTAACCTGGTTTTGGTGATTACTGTTGTTGAGTATAGTTTAGACATAGGTGTAGTGATTTATAAAAAAAAATATTATTTTTTAATCATTACATTTAGTTGATGGATGCTTAATTTAACCCAATTGATAACCCGAACTCGTTTAATTCTTCTTAGTATTTGCTGGGTTGGGTCAATTTCAAATATTGTATTAGGTGAAAAAGCAGAAATTTTTGTAAATTTTTGTGTGGTATGTTTTATCTCATTCATCCTTTTAACGTTGCCGAAGCTACGAAAAGGCTCATTCGTGATCTTATCAATCCTAGGAGGTGTAGGATGGCTTTTGCTGGATCACTTTCCGTCCAGTAGTGAATGGATGGCGGCTGGGCGATACAGTTTAGTTTTTTGCGCCTTAATTCCGACGATGGCATTGGTTAGAGCAACAGCTTCAGTAATGCCTTCTGTCCAGAAGACTCAAGACGCATTGGCTAGGCTACCGTCTTCGACTTCAATAAGCGGAATTCAACTTGCCGCTCATTTTTTTGGGGGTGTACTTAATATGGGTGTGTTCCCCGTTTTGTCTGCCGCTATTCCAAAAAATAGTGATGAGGTTAGGAGAAAGGCGTCAGCTGAAGCCGCACTACGAGGTATGGTGACTTCAGCAGCTTGGTCACCCTTTTTTATAGCTTTCGCTGTTGGACAGGCATTCACTGGAAATTTAGATTCTTGGATAGCAATTTCATTAGGTGTCGTTACGGCTATTTTGTTTTCTGCTGTCTCGCTACCGCTAACAAATAGATCTTTCTCAAGATTTCAATTAATAACTTCGCTCGCCTGTTTAAAGCCAGTGCTTCTTAGGTTGACGCTGGTTTTATTCGCGGTCCTAGCTGTTGCGTTGTTATTTAACTTTACCGCACTCTCTGCAGTTATTTTAGTAATGCCTTTACTGGTTATTTTACAAGTTGTGAGGAATTCTGGGACTGCTAAAAATGTTTTACGAATGACCAGAGTCTCGATGAACGAAACTGCCGATGATATTATAATCATAAGTATGGCTATGCTTATCGGATATTTTGCAACCAAAACGGGAGCGCTAGCCTTTTTTGTATCTTCAATCTATCCAGGGATTATCACGGGTTGGTTTGCCTTAATCGCAACCCCCCTGGTGATGATGTTAGTTTCAATAATAGGAATTCATCCGGTTATAAGCGGTACGGCACTTTTAGGAATTTTTAGTGGCGGTGCTGTTGACGCACATCCAGCACTATTAATGCAGGCTCATTTAATTGGGTGGGGTGCTGGAACTA
>JAQBUS010000200.1 GCA_027623875.1 Pseudomonadota bacterium | reverse complement strand
TAACATAATGGTTGGTTTTACCGGCGCATCAAATTTAAACCAACCTTTGTTAAGAAACTCTTGATATTCAGGCATCTGAGGATTTTCTTTTATCGCCCTACGCCGGGTTTCTTCATAAATCCAACGCCTCCAATCCTCTTCGCTGCGTCCACCAGTGAAATCTTCTTTTAACCCCATTTCTTGTGCTATTCCCGAAAAAATATCAAAGTCATTTCGACTTTTTTTATACGGCTCTGTCAACTTTGACATTGAGACTACGTATGGATCACGAGGCGTTAAAGCAAGATCCTGCCTCTCTAACGTTGTTGTGCATGGCAACACTATATCTGAACGTTTCGCTAACGAGTTCCAACACCATTCGTGGCAAATAATGGTATCTGGTTTTTCCCATCCGTGAACCAAGCGGTTTAAATCCTGATGATGATGGAATGGATTTCCGCCAGCCCAGTAAACTATCTTGGTTTCTGGATACGTATATTCTTTTCCGTTAAAATCAAACGGTTCATTTGGATGAAGTAAAAGGTCGGTAACCCGCGCAACAGGTATAAAAGTATTGACTGCATTTTTGCCTTGTGGAAGAGCTGCTGCAGGTGGGACAGTAAATTGACCCCCAATATAGTTCGTAGCACTGTAACCAAATCCAAAACCACCGCCAGGGAGACCTATCTGACCAAGCATTGCCGCTACGGTAATTGCTGCCCAAAAAGCCTGTTCTCCATGATCCTGCCGTGTAAGGGACCAACTGACAGAAATCATTGTTCGGTTTTTAGCCATTCTTACTGCAAGTGAGGAGATGGTAATTGCCTCAAGATCACAGATGTCTGAAGCCCAAATTGTGTCCTTTGGAATACCGTCGGACTGCCCTAGTAGATAAGGTAAAAATTGATCAAAGCCGTGCGTGTATTTGGTCAGGAATTCACCGTCAAATAAGCCTTCAGTATAGAGGGTATGAGCTATAGCCAGCAAAAGTGCTGTGTCGGTATTCGGTCGAGGAGCTAACCAAGATCCTTTAACTTCGTCAAGTAAGTCAGATTTTATTGGACTTATGTTTACAAAGGAAATTTTAGATTTAGCAGCGGCTATAAGATTTTCACGCTGGTAGTGGTTGCCAGTGCCACCTTGACAAATTTGACCATTTTTTACGGGGATGCCTCCAAAACAAACAAAAAGCTCTGTATTTTCGAGTATAGACTCCCAGCTTGTACATGTATCAAGAAACTCTCGATAGCTGCCCAATATGTGCGGCACTACAGCTTCAGCAGCCGCAAAACTATATGTAAATTTGGATTTTGTATAACCACCAATGCAATTTAAGAACCTGTGTAACTGGCTTTGAGCATGGTGGAACCTGCCTGCGCTTGACCAGCCATATGAGCCCGCGTAAATCGCCGAGTTTCCGAAGGTGTTCCGAACGCGATTTAATTCGTTTGCTACTAAGTTTTCTGCTTCTGTCCAGCTGACTTCAATGAAGGGGTCAGCTCCACGCAGACGAGGATTACTTCCTGGACCTCCCTCTAACCAGCTCTTCCTAACCATCGGAGCATCAATTCGAGTAGGGCCGTCTTGAACATCTAGAATTCCGGAGCCGATCGGTGAGGGATCGGAGTCTTGTTCGAAAGCCAATAACTCTTGGACTCTTCCGTTACCAACCCTGGCACGATATGTTCCCCAGTGAGAACTAGTCAAAGGGAGATCAGTTTGCGATTTCATTTTAGTGATCCTGATTTATATTTTATATATCTAAAAAACTTACTAATTACGTTCATAGTGAATTACCTTTAGTTTCTTATAATTTATTCTTCTTACTTTAAATGAATTTTCAAAATTGTTACTCTTGTATCATCTCTGTAATGTCTCAAAGTCTTTATTCCGCCAAAACTTTACTTCAATACGATCCTCAGGTTTTCTACCCAAAATAGCGTCACTCAATTTCTCAGCGATCATGATCGTCGGACTATTTGTGTTTCCGTTTGTAACAAATGGCATAATTGAGGCATCAACAATTCGAAGCCCAGAGATTCCATAAACCTTCCCCACAGAATCGACAACTGCCCCCGTGTCAGATTTATCTCCCATTCTAGCCGTAGATGACAAGTGCCATTGAGTATCAGTGTGTGTTTTCAAACAGAGATCTAGCTCTTCGTCTGACTGGACCCCTACACCTGGAAAAATTTCGGCGCCCTTCAATTCCTCAAAGGCCGGTTGCTCCACCAACTCGCGAACAAGCCTAATTCCCCTACGCATCAGTTCACGATCACGCTTGTCTTTAAGGTAATTCACCAGAATACGAGGCGGCACTTCAGGGTCCGATGAGCGAAGCTCTATCTGTCCTCGGCTATGTGCTCGCATAAGGCCAACATGGATTTGAAACGCATGCTCCTGAAGTGGTGTCCAAGTTAAGTCATCCATAGCGATAGGAGATATAGTTAATTGTAAATCTGGATATTCCACCCCAGAACCAGATCTGACGCATGCAACTGTCTCAAAGTGGTTGGATGCGCAAATACCTTTGCGAGTTAGCAGCCAACGAATCCCTTCAACCATTTTTGCAAAAGGTTTGGTTTTAGGCCATAAAGATACTGGCTTTGTACATTTATATTTAAGAACAAAGTCAGGATGTTCATTTAAGTTTTGACCGACACCTGGAAGGTTAATGACAGTACTTATTCCCATTGCCTCCAAGTGATTTTCGGGGCCAATACCAGAAAGCATTAAGAGATGTGGAGACCCAACGGCACCTGCACTAAGAATAACCTCTCTTTGCACAATAACCGAGACAGTTTTTCCTTTACGATCTTTGTACTTAACGCCTTTTACCTCACTGCCTTCAAGGATAAGACCTAGAACGTGTGTTTGAGTTAAAATTTTTAAATTTCCTCGATCACGAACTGGATCCAGATAAGCACGTGCTGTGCTCCAGCGCTCTCCTTTAAAAACAGAACTGTCGAGGACCCCAAATCCTTCTTGACAAAACCCACAGATGTCTTCGGTTACGGGATACCCAGCTTCCTCTCCAGCTTTAATAAAAGCTAGATTAAGTGGATTTTCAGGAGCAGAGCGGTGTACCTGAACTGGACCATTTCCGCCACGAAATTCGTCGGCACCACCACTATAAGTCTCTGCTCTCTTGAAGTAGGGCAATACCTCCGCATAACCCCACCCCTCGCAGCCGGATTGACGCCAACCTTCAAAATCAAGTGCATGCCCACGAATAAAAAGCATGCCATTAATTGAGGATGATCCGCCCAAAGTTTTACCTCTGTCATGTTGAATTTGGCGGCCGTTTAACTCGGGTTCAGGCTCTCCCCGAAAAGCCCAATTGTGTTTAGTGCTATTAAGATTAGATAAAACAGCTGCGGGTATTTTTAAGGAAAGGGCACTGTTTTCGGATCCGGCCTCTAGTAACAATACGTTATTTGGGGAATCTTCACTTAGGCGATTGGCCAACACACATCCCGCTGATCCAGCACCAACAATAATGTAATCAAATTTCATTCAAGTACCTTCGGGATAATGATTGTTTGTTAAACAAGTTACAATTTTATGAAAGAGCCCACAAGTTGCAGCACTTAAAAACAGAGTTGGGCTCGGTGCTGTGTCAAATAACTTCTAAAAAACATAACCAAGTTCCAAATCGAGCTATAAGACAACTCAGTTTCTGGTTAATAGATTTTGTATAAGCTGAAACGCAATTTTTAGGCTTTTTAAGCCAAACCCAGAACCAAAGGTAGTATGGTTTTTCGTAGATTATAGTTATATTTTGATGTTGAATTGAAGGTTTCTATTTTTATCTTAACTGACTTAACACTTAGTAACTTTGATGATTGGACAATTAATATCAATTCAATCTTTGTTTGAAATGCCTAACTCATTCGTAATTTTCTTGAATAGTTGTAGCACAGTTATGCACAAATGTTTGTGACGTTCTTATGAAAACATCCAAACTACCAATTATTTTATATAAACCACTTATTAAAAGATTAGTTAGGCGTTGGGGGTGC
>JAQBUS010000199.1 GCA_027623875.1 Pseudomonadota bacterium | reverse complement strand
ATAAAGTTAAGATAACATTACGTTTTCGAGGACGTGAAATGGCCCATATAAGCCTTGGGCGGGATCTTCTAGAGCGAGTTGCTAATGACGTTGAAACGGCTGAAGTTGGAAAAATAGAAAATATGCCTCGCATTGAGGGACGTCAAATGACTATGATGGTAGGGCCTCCATCTAAAAGCTAACCATCTGCTTTTAACCACGCCTGGGCTGTGGCCTTTTTGACATCTCCTTTAAAAGTCCTCCTACGCCCATAAACGATATATCCCTGTCAGTAAGTGTTAAACCACAACTTAATCTTTCTAAAACCCAGTCGACTCCATTCATTGAAGGTGAGCGGGCACAGCCAGGAAGACCAATAACGCTTCGGCTATCAAGATACCCAAAAAATAACAAGTTTCCTGGATCGGCTGGCATACCAAAACGAACAAGTTTACCGCCAGAACGGGTTAAGGCTTCAGGTCCAACATCCAAAACATCGGAAGTTGCAGAAGCAGTAAGCATTAATATCATTTGGCTGCTGCATATACCAATGCCATCAGCTAAATCTTTGACTGTGTGCCTGACAATCGGAGTTGAGATAAGTTTTATTCCTAAGTTGTTTAAACGTCTTTCAATAACTTTTATTCCTTTGTCTCCCAAATCCTTGTTTCCTATTCGACTAATAACAAGGTCTGCCGTCGAGATTACGACTGGATGGATTCTAATTGAATCACCTGCAATAGACACTCCACTAGCTAAAACTGTCTTAGGGATGGAGTAGGCTATTATTTTAACCGTTGCGATCAGTGTGCCGATTTCCAACTTTGAAAATGGTACCAGAGTTGCACAAGTCAACATTGGATCAATTAAATTCAAGCGGTTAATAATATCTACATTAAGTTCTACGACTCCCTGAACTTTTGAAATAATATTAACTCTTCCAGTAAATGCCCTTGAAAGCTCAAAATGTTTGGGGTTTAGGCTTGCAGATATCGCAGATGCAATTTCTAAAGCTGCCAAGTCTTCATGAACATCGTCACTAGATAATCGGGCGACAACAATTGATTTTACCGAGCACTGATTTAATTTCGCAACATCATCTTTAGAAAGAACCTTTCCTTTACGAAAGCGTTCCTTTCCTACATAAATAGAGTGGGCTAGGATAGAACCAATAGCGTTATCCGAATTGACCTCTCCAAATTTCAAATCTTTTTCCTTACAGTTTGAATAATTTGTCCCATTATCGATACAGCAATTTCTGCTGGGCTCTTTGCAGAAATTTTCAACCCAACCGGCCCATTTATTCGACTAATTTCGTCGTTTGAAAAGCCGACATTTTGCAGTCGTTGGATCCTTTTTGCATGAGTTCCACTTGAACCTAAACAACCAATATAAAAGCAAGGGGATTTCAATCCCTGAATAATAGCAGGGTCATCAATTTTTGGGTCGTGAGTAAGGGTAACTATAGCTGTTCTTTGGTCCGGGTCAAAAATCTCAAGGGCTTTATCAGGCCAAAGATGACTGATTTCAACATCTGGAAAGCGAAGCGAATTCGCAAAACTTTCTCTGGGGTCAATCAACAACACATCAAATCCTGAAACCCGAGCAACTTTAGCTAACGCCTGAGCGATATGTACTCCACCTATAATAGCCATTCTTAAAGGAGGGTTATGTATTGTAATAAACTCTAGCCCGTCAAAACCAGACTGGTCATTGTCAAATCTCTGTTTGTACTTTTTATCCACCTCAACCAAGCAATTTGACCAATTCTCAACATTTACAACGTAAGCTACAGGCTTTCGCGATTCTATTTTTTTTAAAAGTTTCTCTAAAGTTTTTTGAGTCAAAAAATTTCCGATTGGCTCTACTAAAATACGAATCGACCCACCACAACCAAGCCCAACCGAGAAAGCCTCTTCGTCTGACACACCATATTCAAGAATCCTAGGAAGCCCATCTTTCAAAGATTCAATAGCTTCAAAAATAACCGCACCCTCAACGCAACCGCCAGAAACCGAGCCTACCATTCCTCCCTCTCCACTAATGGCAAGCTGGCTCCCTACAGGCCTAGGCGCAGAACCCCAAGTGTCCACAACTGTAGCAATTGCAGAACCTATACCCTGCCTTGACCACTCAAGTGCAGAATAAATAACATTATTAGATTGGTTAAATTCCATACGTGCTCACTAAAAATATTTCGCAAAAAGGTGTTGATTATTTTAGAAAATTATATTCGAACTGAACCCGATTTTTAAACGTTTACATTGAATAGATTATATAAGAAATATTATATCAGAAAATTAAATTGATCTAGTTAAAATAAATTAACTAAGACAGCTCTCCTCTTATAGCTAATTATATCATGTTTCTGCTAGATTGGGTGAAATAAAAGCTATAATCAATTTTTTATTTATAAATATATCTCGACGTTCCAATATGTCGTCAACATCTTTAAAGATTTGATCCGTTTAGCTCCTTCAATTACCTATCAATCTATGAGATAGATTTACCATTCATCTGCAGTTTAAAAACAATTTATCGTTGGCTTTTCTGTGTCTCACATATAAGCAACCAAATGCTAACAAATAATACTGATATTAAGTTATTAAATTTTAATCTTATTGTCTTATAAAATTTAACCATTAAATTCCTTGCGCTGATCGCAACACGAAATTACCATAAGAGGCTAAAGAATTAAAACAAAACAATAAAAAACTTTAAAAAAGGATTTCTAAAATATGTATGAATTTGACTGGTCTGATCCCTTTCGATTGAATGATCAACTCTCTGAAGAGGAGCGTATGCTACAGGATTCCGCTCAAAAATTTGCTCAGGAGCATCTTGCTCCTAAGATTGTCAATGCATTCAGAGAGGAGCTTGAGGCGCCAGAAATTTTTAAGGCAATGGGTAATGCTGGCTTACTAGGGATAACAATTCCTGAGGAGTATGGCGGGTTGGGCTCTTCATATGTGACTTATGGTTTAGTCGCTCGAGAGATTGAATATATAGACTCCGGCTATAGATCCATGATGTCTGTGCAATCATCTTTAGTAATGTATCCCATTTATGCTTACGGCTCTGATAAACAAAAGAGAAAATACCTTCCTGGTTTAGCTTCTGGTGACCTAATAGGATGTTTCGGATTAACAGAAGCTGATGCAGGGTCTGATCCAGGTTCGATGAGAACGCTGGCTAAGAAAACACCTCACGGTTATAGCATATCAGGCTCAAAGATGTGGATTTCCAATAGTCCGTTTGCAGATATATTTATCGTATGGGCGAAATCAGAAGCGCACGGGGGTAAAATTAGAGGGTTTATTCTTGAAAAAGGTACTCCAGGGCTTATGGCTCCCAAAATAGACGGCAAACTATCATTAAGAGCTTCGACCACAGGGGAAATAGTCCTACAAGAAGTTGAAGTTTCAGAGGAAGCGCTTTTACCTCATGTTGAGGGATTAAAGGGTCCATTTGGATGCTTAAATCGTGCGCGTTATGGAATAAGCTGGGGAGTTATGGGTGCCGCAGAGTTTTGCTGGAAAAGTGCCAGAGAATATGGTTTAGAGCGCAAGCAATTTGGCAAACCAATAGCACAAACTCAATTATTTCAAAAAAAACTTGCAGACATGCAAACTGAAATTGCTCTCGGATTACAAGGGGCGCTACGGATTGGAAGACTTCTAGACCAAGAAAAAGCCGCCCCAGAAATGATTTCAATCATGAAAAGAAATAACTGCGGGAAGGCATTAGATATAGCACGAATGTCACGGGACATGCATGGTGGAAACGGTATATCTGAAACGTATCAAGTAATGAGACATTTAATGAACCTTGAGACAGTAAATACGTATGAGGGAACTCACGATGTACATGCTCTTATTTTGGGACGAGCAATCACAGGGTTGCAAGCTTTTTTTTAGAAATCATTAATGAGAAATTTTAATCAAAAACATCTAAGTTTTAGTTAAAACAGAGGGGATCCATGAAATCTTTGAGTATAAAAAAACCAGATGATTGGCATCTTCATTTGC
>JAQBUS010000198.1 GCA_027623875.1 Pseudomonadota bacterium | reverse complement strand
GCCATTCAATTGAAGTATGGGATTCCAATGAAATAATTGGTGGGGTTTACGGCCTTGCACTAAAGAAAGCTTTTTTTGGAGAGAGCATGTTTTCCAAAAAAAGTAACGGGTCAAAAATTGCATTAGCATATCTAGTTTCACGATTGAAGTTTGGTGGGTTTACATTATTTGACACCCAATTTCTAACAAGTCACTTGGAATCTCTTGGTGGGATCGAAATTACTGCAACTAATTATCAAAAACTTCTATTGGCCTCATTAGAGGGTGAGGCCAACTTTCTAAAACAGCCAGAACAGGTCTGCCCTGTTCAAGTTTGCACCTAATGAGCGAGACGTCGTAACGTGCATGGTCAAGTGCCTTAAGTGCGGGACTAGAGGCAATCATCCAACCTGTAAGCTCAACTGCACCGCTCAGAAAATTCGTTATTCTTAGATAAGCAAATGAGTTACTATTTGGATTTTCTGCCGGATAACGACACTCCTCAACTGTTATAAGTAAGGAACCAAACTTAACTTCTAACCCCACCTTGGCTTCAAATTCTGTACTAACACCACCCAATTTATCTAATACGCGAAGGCTTACCCATTGAGAGTTTAATACTTCAACACTAAGTTCTTCAACCACATCAAGGCTCTCTGTCTTAATGTTTGGAATCGATACGTTTTCAGAGCTTTGCGAAAGAGCCACATTAGAAAAAAATAGAAAGAAAAGTACTACATAATTTTTCATTCTTTTGAGCCACTAAACATCCTTAAGAGTAAACTCACCAAACTAATTGAACTCTGAGTATCGGTTACTTCTTCGCCAGTTTCATAATTAGTCATTGAACCTCCTGGAACTATTTCCACGAAGCTGCCCCCTAGCAAGCCTTCAGAACTAATTAAAACTGAGCTATCATCAGGGATGTTAATTTCCTCAGAAATCGCAATCATTGCATCAGCTTTATAAGAGTCCTTATTAAGCGTTAGATTTGTTACCGCTCCAATCTTTACCCCTGCCATTCTTACGTCGGTTCCAACACTAATACCTTCAGCAGACCTAAAGCTTGCTGTTAAGTTATAACTACTAGAATCCTCTTTAAAATTTGTTACATTAAGGACAAAAAAAAGAAAAATAAGGGCTGCGAAAAATACTACAGTTCCTACAACAATTTCTATTGCTTTTTCTTTCATTCCTTGTTCACTCCACATAAAAACTTAGTTTGGCGTCCAGGCCTCATAGTCACTGCGAACTTTAGGATTATTGCGACGCATAGAACCTGTAGGGGCATATGACATATCTGTACCAGTAAGGTTTTCTTGGTGCGGCGTTTGCCATATATTTACTTTAAGCGGTTCTATCTCGGGAATATCGCTCCAAGTATGATGTAACCACCCGTGCCACTCGGGGCTGACATGAGAAGCTTCCATTTCGCCATTAAAAATAACCCATCTCCGTAGACCATCCTTAGAAGTATAAAACTTATTCCCCATCTCGTCACTTCCCACTGACACGCCCTTTAACCATGTAAATAATTGAGTATTCAAGGTTTGGCCGTGCCACCAAGTTAAACCACGCATTAGAGATTTAAATATTTTCATAAAGCCGTTCCAATTCTTTATTTTCTTTATTGTTTAGACCTTTAATATCTTAAACATCAGAAAATATGTTATCGCTAGTTTTTTAACCGACAGAGATTTCCGAAACATCCTTTACTTCAGAATATATCATCAATGGTCCTACTTCTTTTTTTGCAGCCTCCAAATTAACCACTACTTCACTAACATTATTTAAAGCCGGCAGGTCAAACATAGTATCGAGAAGAATATCTTCTATGATAGATCTTAATCCCCTTGCACCGGTTTTGCGGGAGATGGCACGTTGAGCAACTGCAACTAATGCCTCATCCGTAAAAGTTAGCTGAACATCTTCTAATCCAAATAACCTCTGGTATTGTTTAACCAAAGCATTTTTAGGCTTAGTTAAAATTGTAACCAATGACTCCTCATCAAGATCTTCCAAAGTAGCTATTACTGGTAGTCTTCCTACAAATTCTGGAATTAGGCCAAATTTAAGTAAATCCTCTGGCTCAAGATCATTAAACAGCTCTCCCGTGCCCTTATCGTTTGGTTCACGTACATCAGCTCCGAATCCCATAGCTGAACCTTTACCTCGTTGCGAAATAATTTTATCTAACCCTGAAAAAGCTCCCCCACAAATAAATAATATATTTGTAGTATCCACCTGTAAAAACTCTTGTTGTGGATGTTTTCTTCCTCCCTGCGGAGGTACAGATGCAATGGTTCCTTCCATTATTTTTAGTAAAGCCTGTTGGACGCCCTCTCCAGATACATCTCTAGTAATAGATGGGTTATCGGATTTTCGAGTGATTTTATCTACCTCATCTATATAAACGATACCACGTTGCGCTTTTTCAACATTATAGTCAGAAGACTGAAGAAGTTTCAAAATTATATTTTCAACGTCTTCACCAACATAACCTGCCTCAGTTAGAGAGGTTGCATCTGCCATTGTGAACGGAACGTCAATAATTCGTGCCAGGGTTTGCGCGAGCAATGTTTTCCCACACCCTGTTGGTCCAACTAATAAGATGTTGGATTTTGCCAACTCAATCTCATCCGAGCTTGAAGAATTATTAAGTCTTTTATAGTGGTTGTGCACTGCTACTGACAAAACACGTTTTGCATGGACTTGCCCAATTACATAATCGTCCAAAACATTACAGATTTCTTGCGGTGTAGGAACACCGTCTTGAGTTTTTAATCCAGAAGACTTGGTTTCCTCTCGAATAATATCCATACACAATTCTACACATTCGTCGCATATAAACACCGTAGGGCCTGCAATTAATTTTCTTACTTCATGCTGAGATTTTCCACAAAAAGAGCAGTACAAAGTATTTTTGCTATCGCTTGAATTATTTGAATTACTTGTCATTCAACACCTCGTACTTAATTAGATCTTTTACCATACCACAAAACTAAAAATAAATATTCACCAAAAAGAACTAAATCACCCATCGTAAAGGTTCAACGTTAAAAAATAAACAAATACTAATTTAAATTACTAAAGTATAAACTTATCAGGTTTCTTACCTAAAGGTCTATTTCTTTCTGTTTGTTACAATTTCGTCTATATGACCCCATTCTTTGGCCTCTTCTGGTGACATAAAGTTATCCCTATCAAGTGCTTTTTCAACTACTTCGATATCTTGCCCTGTATGCTGAACATAAATTTGATTTAACCGATCTTTAAGTTTTTGTGTTTCCGCCGCATGTATCATTATATCCGATGCCTGACCTTGATATCCACCAGAAGGTTGATGAACCATAATTCTTGAATTTGGTAAGGAAAATCTCATACCCTTTTCTCCACCAGCCAAGAGCAACGAGCCCATTGAGGCCGCCTGCCCCATACATAGAGTTGATATCTTCGGCTTTATGTATTGCATAGTGTCGTAAATAGAGAGGCCCGACGTAACCACACCACCGGGAGAATTGATATACATACTAATCTCTTTTGAAGGGTTTTCTGCTTCCAAATGAAGTAACTGAGCAACAATCAGGTGAGACATTCCATCGTGAATTTGGCCATTAATAAAGATAATCCTCTCTTTTAATAATCTAGAGAATATATCATATGCTCGCTCTCCACGGCTGGTTTGCTCAACCACCATGGGTACTAAATTCATATGCGTTTCAATAGGATCATACATGCTTTTTCTTCCTGATTTAAGTTAAGGATCTTTCGTAGTTATAATATTCGAACGTTAGTGCTGGATGAATCTGTCTGCAAGGGCATGATTGAAAATTTTATAAATAAAAGATCTTTAGTACAACGCATGGTGCCAATTTAAATATAATCAAGTTAAAAAAATTAGTTATTATCTCTAGGATTCCTTTTAAAATTTTTATACATAGTAATCTACTAATCTTCCCGCAACGCTGGTGCATTAAATAACAAATAATAATATTTTTGGATACGCATGGAAAATATAACTCAGATAG